>CANBWK010000146.1 GCA_947373105.1 Comamonadaceae bacterium
CTGGTGGGCGCAAAGCGCGGCGTGATGGCGTAGCCCAGGCGGTCCACACCATGCCAGCGGCGGATCAGCGCTTCGGTTTGGCGCAGGCTCAAGGGGGTGTCGGTGTCACGCAGTCCGTCGGGACTGTGGCGGTCTTGCAGCACTTTGCCGGTGATCATGCGCAGGCGGCGCTTTTGTGCTTCGGCCATGAACACATCAACTGACGCAGGGTGTGCGGTGGCAAAGCACAGTGCGGTGGTCACGCCGTGCCGCATCAACTCGTCCAGAAAGAACCCAGTTACTTCTTGTGCGTAGGCAGGGTCTGCAAACTGCTTTTCGTGCGGATAGGTGTAGTGCGCCAGCCAGGGCAGCAGCCCGTCGGCGGGCGAGCTGATCACGTCGGTTTGCGGGTAATGGGTGTGCAGATCAACAAAGCCCGGCGCGATGCACAGGTCGGGCCAGTGGGTCACGGGCAGGTCGGGATAGTGTGGGGCCATCTCGCAGTAGGGGCCAATGGCCAACACCCGCACAATGCCATCGGCGCTTTGGCCGGTGACCAACAGGCCATCGGTTTCGTGTCGGGCCTTGGTGCTTTGCGGGTCAGTAAACCACAATAGGCCTGCCCGCCAGCTTTGTAAGTTGGTCAATGTCTTGTTTGGGCTCATGAACAGGGATTGGGGTAGGCAGGGATAAATACGGGGACGAACGGGTATCGCCCGGTGGTACATTGTGCGGCAATCTATTCACTTGCAAGACTTGTGCTTTTTGTTTGGGCACGGACTTTGCTGGCGAAGTCATTGAATCAACTGGATTCCCAATTTCCTCTCACATGACCACTCCCCTCTTGTCTTTGCAAGGCATCACCAAGCGCTACCCGGGCGTGGTGGCCAACCAGGACGTATCGCTGACCGTGATGCCCGGCCAGGCCCATGCCGTGCTGGGCGAAAACGGCGCGGGCAAGTCCACCCTGATGAAAATCATCTACGGCGCGGTCAAACCCGATGAGGGCCAGGTGGTGTTCAATGGCCAGCCGGTCAGCATCCGCAACCCGCAAGAAGCACGCAAGCTGGGCATCAGCATGGTGTTTCAGCATTTCAGTTTGTTTGACACGCTCACCGTGGCCGAGAACGTCTGGCTGGGGCTGGACAAATCTTTGAGCCTGGCCGAGGTGACCGAGCGCATCGTGGCCAAGGCCAGCGAATACGGTCTGGACCTGCAGCCCGAGCGCCCGGTGCACACCTTGAGCGTGGGGGAGATGCAGCGCGTGGAAATCATTCGCGCCTTGCTGAGTGAGCCCAAGCTCCTGATCTTGGACGAGCCCACTTCGGTGCTAACGCCCCAGGCCGTTGAAAAACTGTTTGTGGTGCTGCACAAGCTGGTGAGCCGGGGCTGCAGTATTTTGTACATCTCGCACAAGCTGCACGAAATTAGGGCACTGTGCAGTGCCTGCACCGTGTTGCGTGGCGGTCAGGTGACCGGGGTGTGTGACCCCCGAGAAGAATCCAATGCATCACTCAGCCGTTTGATGATTGGTGCTGAGCCACCCGCTTTGGCGCTCAAGCCTCAAACGCCAGGCGCTGTTGTGCTGTCCGTTAACAAGCTGCAGCTTGCGACCGAAGATCCCTTTGGTGTCGACCTGGACAACATTGCTTTGCAAGTGCGCAGCGGCGAGGTGGTGGGCCTGGCCGGTGTGTCTGGCAATGGCCAGCGCGAGTTGATGTGGGCTTTGTCAGGTGAAGATACCCGATCAGAACCCGCCGTGATTGCGGTGGCTGGTCAGCCTGCAGGCCATTTGGGGCCTCAGGCGCGCCGTCAACTGGGTTTGCACTTTGTGCCTGAAGAACGTTTAGGCAGGGGTGCGGTGCCGACCTTGAGTTTGGCGCACAACCTGCTGCTCACGCGCAGCGAGGCCTTGTCTACCGGTGGTTGGATTCGCATAGGCGCCCTGGCCGAACAGGCACGCAGCATTATTGCGCGCTTCAACGTGAAAGCCGCTGGTCCCGCAGCGACTGCGCGTTCGCTTTCGGGGGGGAACTTGCAAAAATTCATTGTGGGCCGAGAGATCAGCGCGGCCCCTACTTTGCTCATCGTTTCACAACCGACTTGGGGTGTGGATGTGGGCGCGGCGGCACAGATCCGGGGCGAGATACTGGCTTTGCGTGACGCGGGTTGCGCGGTGCTGGTGGTGAGTGAGGAGCTGGAAGAGTTGTTTGAAATTTCTGACCGATTGCATGTGATGGCCAAAGGGCGTTTATCTCCCTCGCTGCCCAGGGCCGAGGCCACTGTGGCGTTGATGGGCGAATGGATGAGCGGCCTGTGGCCCGGCAATACGGTGGAGGCCACGCATGCTCAAGCTTGAAGCCCGGCCCGAAGCTTCCAAGTTTTGGGGCTATGCCTCGCCTGTGTTGGCTTTGTTATTGACCGTACTGGTCGGTGTGGCCATCTTCATGGCCTTGGGCAAAGACCCGGTGCGTGGTTTGCAAATGTTCTTTTGGGAGCCGGTCAAATCGGCCTACGCCTTGGGCGAGTTGATGGTCAAAGCCACGCCACTGTTGGTGATTGCGTTGGGTCTGGGGGTTTGTTACCGCTCCAATGTCTGGAACATTGGAGCCGAAGGCCAGTTTGTGATGGGCGCAGTTGCGGCCGGTGGAGTGGCTTTGCTGGCCGGCAAAGACACAAGCCGTTGGATCGTGTTGGCCATTGTGTTGGCTGGCATTCTGGGCGGCATGCTTTGGGCGGGCCTGGTGGCGCTGCTGCGCGACAAGTTCAACGCCAACGAAATTTTGGTCAGCCTGATGCTGGTCTATGTGGCCGACATGGTGCTCAGCTATCTGGTGTATGGCCCCTGGAAAGACCCGGCAGGCTACAACTTTCCGCAAAGTAAAACCTTTGAGTCCGTGACGCAAATTCCGCGGTTGATGTCGGGCTCGCGTGTGAGTGTGGGTCTGCTTATTGCCTTGGCGGGTGTGGGCCTGATGTGGGTCTTTTTGTTTCGCACCCGTGCTGGCTTTGCCCAGCAGGTGGGCGGCTTGGCACCTGCAGCTGCACGCTATGCCGGTTTTTCATCGCGTAAAGCTGTTTGGGTGGCTTTGCTCGTGTCGGGAGGGGCGGCAGGGTTGGCGGGTGCGTTGGAGGTGGCGGGCCCGATAGGACAACTCACACCGTTTGTGCCTGCGGGTTATGGTTTTGCGGCCATCATCGTGGCCTATGTGGGGCGCTTGCATCCCGTGGGCATGGTGTTTTCGGCCGTGCTGATGAGCATGTTTTACATCGGCGGTGAGTTGGCGCAATCGCGCCTGGGTTTACCCAAGTCGATCACGGGCGTGTTTCAAGGCTTGTTGTTGTTCAGCTTGTTGGCGTGTGACACGTTGGTGGCGTATCGCCTGCGTTGGCTGGATCGGAGGGCGTGATGGAGTCTTATGCATTGTTGATTGCGGCCACGCTGAACGCGGGGACTGTGCTTGCCTTGGCCGCTTTGGGTTTATTGATCAATGAGAAGGCAGGCATCGTGAATTTGGGGGCCGAAGGCATCATGTTGTGCGCTGCCATCGCCGGTTTTGCGACCGTGGTGCACACCGGCAATGACCTGCTCGGCTTTGCGGCGGGCATGGGCGCCGGCGCGGGGCTGGCGGCTGTATTTGGTCTGTTGGTGATCTGGCTGGGCACCAATCAATATGCCACCGGTCTGGCGTTGAGTTTGTTTGGTGTGGGGTTTTCTGCATTTGCAGGTATTGGTTATGTGCAAGAAAAACTGCCAACACGCATGCATTTTGAGGTGCCGTTTTTGACTGATATTCCGCTGTTTGGGCCTGCACTGTTCCGCCAGCACCCGCTCGTTTATGGTGCAGTGGCACTGGCAGGGGGTTTGATCTGGTTTTTATACCGTACCCGCACCGGCTTGGTGCTGCGCTCGGTGGGCGAGTCGCCGGAGTCCGCCCATGCCTTGGGCTACAACGTCAGGCGCATCCGCATGGCCGCTGTGGTGGCTGGTGGCGCGCTATGTGGATTGGCCGGGGCGTATATCTCAGTGATTTATACCCCGTTGTGGGTGGAAGGCATGGTGGCCGGTAAAGGCTGGATCGCCCTGGCCTTGACCACATTTGCCACCTGGCGCCCGGCACGGGTTTTGCTCGGTGCTTATCTGTTTGGTGGCGTCACTATGCTGCAGTTTCATTTGCAAGGCGCTGGCGTCGATGTGCCCAGCCAATTGCTTACAGCCCTGCCGTATGTGGCCACCATCGTGGTGTTGGCATTGATTTCGCGCAATCCGATCTGGATTCGAATTAATATGCCCGCGTCATTAGGCAAACCTTTTCATCCGGGTTCATAATATTTCTTTTGTCGTTTTCTCGTGTACAACCCTGTTCATTCTTTAAGGAATTTTCATGACAGACTTGACCAAGCGTTCGATCTTCAAAACTGTGGCTTTGTCTGCAGTGGCTGCGGCCGCTGCGCTGACTTTGCTGGGCTGCGGTAAAAAAGAAGAAGCGCCTAAAGCCGAGGCGCCCGCTGCCAAAGTGGAGCCTTTGAAAGTGGCGTTTGCCTACGTCGGCCCCGTAGGTGACGGCGGCTGGACCTTTGCGCACGATAACGCTCGCAAGGCTGTCGAAAAAGAATTCGGTGACAAGATCGTCACCAGCTTTGTCGAGAAAGTGCCAGAAAGCGCTGACGCTGAGCGCGTCTTTCGCGACATGGCCGGGCAAGGCAACAAACTGATCTTTGGCACCACCTTCGGTTACATGGAGCCGATGCTCAAAGTGGCCACTGACATCAAGGACGTGAAGTTTGAACATGCCACCGGTTACAAAACCGCTGACAATCTGCGCACTTACGACAGCCGCACCTACGAAGGCGCTTACATGGCGGGCGTGATCGCTGGCAAGATGACCAAATCCAACACCTTGGGTGTGGTGGCTTCAGTGCCAATTCCTGAAGTTGTCCGCAACATCAACAGCTTTACCTTGGGCGCCCAATCGGTCAACCCGAAAGTCAAAACCAAAGTGGTGTGGGTCAACGAGTGGTTCAACCCACCCAAAGAAACAGAAGCCGCAACCGCCTTGATCAATGGCGGCGCTGACGTCTTGATGCAAAACACCGACTCGCCAGCCGTATTGCAGACTGCCGAAAAAATGGGCAAGCGTGCCTTCGGCTGGGACTCCGACATGACCGCCTACGGCCCCAAAGCGCACCTGGGTTCTGCCGTGATCAATTGGGCCCCTTACTACATCAAATCCGTGGGTGAAGCCTTGGCTGGCAAGTGGGCGACGGGCCAGAGCTGGTGGGGCGTGAAGGAGGGCGCAATCGACATGGTGTCGTTGGCCGCTGATGTACCCGAAGATGCAAAAAAGAAAGTCGATGAAATCAAAGCCGGCCTGAAAGACGGCAGCTTCAGCATTTGGAAAGGCCCGATCGTGGGACAAGACGGCAAAGAAGTGCTGGCCAAAGATGCGGTGGCTGACGACAAGTTCATGGGCGGCATCATGTTCTACGTCAAAGGCGTGGAAGGCAAAATCCCTGGCGGCAAATAAGCTGCATAGAACCATTTAAGCTGAACAGAACAACCTGGTTCACAAGGATGTCATTCCGGACTTGATCCGGAATCCATGGCCGCTTGACGAAAGTTAAGCGGCTTTCTTCATTGGCGCGCTTAACATAGGGCTACTTATCGGGAGAAATACATGTTCAAGGTCCACGCCATTGCCCCTCATCGTCTGCCTTCGTTAATCAAGGCCATGCCCAAGGCCGAGTTGCACATCCACATTGAAGGCTCGCTTGAGCCGGAATTGATCTTTGCGCTGGCCGAGCGCAATGGACTGACATTGCCTTATGCCAACGTTGAGGCCCTGCGAAGCGCCTATGCGTTCACCAATTTGCAAAGTTTTCTGGATGTGTATTACGCCGGCGCCAGCGTGCTGTTGCACGAGCAGGATTTTTATGACATGGCCATGGCTTATTTTGAGAAAGCCGCTGCGGACCATGTGGTGCGCGCTGAATTGTTTTTTGACCCGCAAACGCACACAGCCCGTGGCGTGGCCATGGGTGTCGTCATTGAGGGACTGCATCGTGCTTGTGCTGATGCGCAGACCCAATGGGGCATCAGTGCCGATTTGATTTTGTGTTTTCTGCGCCATCTGTCAGAGGCCGATGCGATGGCCACATTGGAAGAAGCCTTGCCTTGGCGAGACCAGTTCATCGGGGTGGGGCTTGACTCCAGCGAACTGGGGCATCCGCCCGAAAAGTTTGCTCGCGTATTTGCCCGCGCCCGTGGGTTGGGTTTGCATGTGGTGGCCCACGCTGGCGAAGAAGGTCCCCCCGCCTATATCTGGAGCGCCCTCGACACCTTGAAGGTCGAGCGCATTGACCATGGCGTTCAGGCGATTCACGATGCACCCCTCATGAAGCGCCTGGCCGATACCCAAATGCCGTTGACGGTCTGCCCAATGTCAAACCTCAAGCTGTGCGTCTTTAACAACTTGAGCGATCA
>CANBWK010000147.1 GCA_947373105.1 Comamonadaceae bacterium
GACATGGCCGTGATTGCCCAGATGGCCACGCAAGTGGATTGTCCGATACCGCTCTTTGCAACCTGCGCCCCGATTTTCAACAGTGCCATGGCCATGGGCAAGGCCTTGGAGGACACGGCATCTGCCGCGGAGGTCTTGTCGGCCATGGCAGGGATTCCTGCTGCACCGTCTCAAAACAAGCGCACGAGGAAAAAAACGCTTTAAACCTGTGGCTTTGAATATTATTTGGGCCTTAAAAAATCGCCATCCCGAATGGCTTGAAGGTCTTTTGCGCCAGCCAAGCCCATGACGCGATCGAGTTCGACGTTCAACAGGTCCAAAACCCATTCCACACCTTCTTGCCCCGCAACCGATAAGCCCCACAAATGGGGGCGCCCCAGCAACACCGCAGTGGCACCCAAGGCCAATGCTTTGAAGACATCGCTACCTCGGCGAACCCCGCCGTCGAGTAACACCGGCACGGCGCCATTGACGGCTTGAACAATGGCGGGCAGGGCGCGCACACTGGCCATGGCGCCGTTGAGTTGTCGCCCGCCATGGTTGGAGACGATGATGGCATCGATCCCGTGTTGGAGTGCTTCAGAGGCTTCTTGAGGATGCAGAACGCCCTTCAAAATCAAACGGCCTTTCCAGTGGTCGCGCAACATGTCCACATCTTGCCAAGACATGCCCGGGTCCAACAGCGCGCCCATGCGGGCCGCCAGTGCGGCAACAGATTCAGGTGTATTCGACTGAACATAATTGCCAAAGGTGATCTTGGCCAATTCATGGCGCATGGACCACCACCAGGCGGGCTTTTGGGCAAACGCCAGCATCTGTGCCAAATCAAAACGCGGTGGAATGGTAAATCCGTTGACCAAGTCGCGCTCGCGTTTGCCAATCATTTGATTGTCAATGGTCAAGACCAAGGCGTCGTAGCCACTGTCTTGCGCGCGAGTGGCCAGTTCGCGGGTAAAAGCCCTGTCTTTGTAGATAAAGACCTGCATCCATTTCAAGCCTTCGTGTGACTGAGCCAATTGATCCATGGTGCACACAGAGCCATGACTCAGGCAGTACACCGTGCCCTGAGCTGCTGCGGCCTTTGCGCTCGCAATTTCTCCCTGGGGCCAAAACAAACCAGCAAGCCCGGTGGGGCCAATCAACAAGGGGCTGCGCAACGGTTGGCCAAACAAGGACGTAGAGATGTCACGCTGAGCCGCGCCGTTCAAGGGTTGGGGCAGAACATCCCATGCCTGAAAAGCCGACTCGTTTTGGCGCACAGTGTCTTCGTCTTCAGCGCCACCATCAATGAAGTCAAAAATAGGACGCGGTAAGCGTTTTTGCGCCATGCGCCTCAGGGCAGCAACGCTGTAGCCGTCGCGTTTTAAAGCAGCGTTCATAGAATCCATGGTGCAGGTCAGTCGCTTCAGCTTGTCAAAAAACCAGGCAATCGAGCACCCTGGCGCACAGATTCATCGGCTGCCGCTTCGGCAGCACGGATGCCGGGGAGTTTGGCAAGCACTGATGCCAGCATTTCTGAAGGAATGATGACCACACCATCTTGATCCGCAACAACAATGTCGCCACTGCGCACACCATGACCAGCAATGTTGACAGGCATGCCGATTGTGCCGGGTCCATTGCGGTGCGGTGAATTAGGCGTCACCCCCATCGACCAAGCCGGCAGTCCGACAGACTTCAAACCGACCAAATCACGCACGCATCCATCGGTGACAAAGCCAACTGCACCCGAATTTTTGGCCATGCCCAGCACCAAATCACCCGTGACGGCGCAGCCCGTAAAACCATCGGCGCCGACGATCAACACATCCCCTGGCTCAACCTGCTGCAAGGCATGCACCAAGGCCAGGTTGTCTGCGGGGCCAGCATGGCATGTCAAGGCCACACCACAAAATGCATATTGCTCGGCGATGGCCGGGTGGATGCGGTAATCCAAAGCCCCCGTACCCCCCATGGCGTCCACTAAAAACCCGGTGGGGGTTCCACGCAGTTGCGCCACCAGCGTGGCATCAGGGCGGTGGATGGCTTGAATTTGGAGATTCGGAACTTCTTCAATCATGTCAACTCTTTCTGCGATTTTCAAATGGACAAAGCGGGTTCATTGGATAACCAAACTTGATTCTTGTCAAACTTCAAAAGAGTTGATGGTGCGCATGGAATCTGGATCTGATTGAACCCTTGGGGCTGTAACAGCGGCACAATGGCGACATGAATAAACCCATCGTAATTGCAGGCGGCGGCATTGGGGGCTTGGCGGCTGCGCTGCGCTGCGCTGCGCCTGAAGTGGCGGTGCAGCTGGTTGAGCGCGCCAATGCTTTCAGCGAAGTGGGCGCGGGGATTCAAATCGGGCCCAACGTGACCCGTATTTTGAAGGCTTGGGGGCTGGACAAAGCGGTTCAATCTGTCGCGGCTTTCCCAGATTTTCTAAAGGTTCGCCAAGCGCACTCTGGCGCCCAGACCGGACAGCTGCGCTTGGGCGTCACGGCCGTGGTTCGTTATGGCGCGCCCTATGCCACCATTCACCGCGCTGATCTGCATGATTTGCTTTTGCAAGCGTTACAAGACCAGGGAATGGCACAGTTGATGTTGAACCAAGACGTCACGGGTTATGCGCAGCAAACCGACGGTGTGTCGGTTCACCTGTCAAACAGCGAGCCGCTGATGGCCAAAGCGCTGGTGGGTGCCGATGGCTTGTGGAGCCAAGTCAGGGCGCAGATGTTAGGGGATGGAACCCCGCATTTCACGGGGCATCTGGCTTACCGCGCCATGCTCTTGCAGTCCGAACTGCCAGCGGCTTTGCGCACCCATGATGTGACTGTGTGGATGGGCCCCCGCCTCCATGTGGTGCAGTACCCCGTTCGCAGGGGAGAGTTGCTGAATCTGGTGGCCATCGTTCACGGCCAAGCCCCGTCCGATATGACCGCCTGGGACCATGCGGCCAATGCGGCGGACTTGAAGCGCGCTCTGGGCGATGTGTGCGGTGATTTGAAAGCATTGATCGAAGCTGTACCTGAATGGCGTTTGTGGCCATTGTGCGACCGTTTGCCCATGCGAGGGGCGCATCAACAGGCGCAAGGTGCCGTGGCCTTGTTGGGTGATGCTGCGCATCCGATGCGGCCCTACATGGCACAGGGTGCCGGCATGGCGATTGAGGATGCCGATGCCTTGGGTCAGTGCCTGGCGCTGCCAGGCGCCGATGTGCCCACCAAGCTGGCGCATTTTGCGCAACTGCGCTGGCAGCGCAACGCACGCGTGCAACAGCGGGCGATCCGCAACGGACAGATATTTCATGCCCAAGGCTTGCTGCGATGGGGCCGTGACACATCGATGCGCTTTATGGGAGAAGGCTTGCTCGATGTGCCTTGGCTCTATGACGGCCCTTGAAGGCTCAGGTCTTCAAAGGTAAGGCGCGTTGGCGCTGGCCGTTCAAAACAAACAAGGCATTGGCCACGGCGGGCGCAATGGGCGGCACGCCCGGCTCACCCACCCCCCCCAGGTGAGCGGGTGCTGCTCACGATGTGGGTTTCGACTTGAGGGGCCTGTTTGAGCGTCACCATGGGATAGCTTGGGAAGTTGCTTTGTTGTACCACGCTGCCGACGATGTCGATCTGGCCGAACAGGGCGGCGCTCAGACCAAAAATCACGCTGCCTTCCATTTGTTGCTTGACGGTTTCGGGGTTGACCACGGTGCCGCAGTCAATGGCACAGACCACGCGGTGCACGCGAATAGCACCCTGTTCGACAGACACTTCAGCCACTTGGGCCACGATGGAGCCAAACGACTCGTGCAGTGCCAAACCCTGCGCGCGGCCTGCAGGCAGGCTTTGCCCCCAACCCGCTTTGTCCGCAGCCAACTTGAGTACCGCAGCGTAGCGTGGAGCCGCCTTGAGCAAACTCATGCGCAAGGCCAGTGGGTCTTGCTTTGTAGCGTGTGCCAGCTCATCCATGAAACTTTCAGAAAAGAAAGCATTGTGCGAATGGCCGACCGAGCGCCAAAATCCGACCGGCACACCCGATTGCGTGGCCACGTGGCGCATCAGCTGATTCTCAAACCCATAGGGCAAGTCGAACAAACCTTCTGCCGTGGTTTTGTCGGGCATGTCGATCGGGCCGGACAGCATTGGCACGGCGCGGGCCATCCAGCGGGGCGGCGGCGGCCATCAACATGCCGCTTTGGCAATAACCGCATTGCGGCACTTGCTCGGCGATCCATGCCTCTTGCACCGGATGCAGCTTCTCAGCGGTACCCAAGGATTCAATGGTGGTGATTTTTTGATGGGCTACAGCGGCGGCGGGTATGACGCACGAGCGGACCGCTTGGCCATCCACATGGACTGTGCAGGCACCACAGGCGGCTATGCCACAGCCGAATTTGGTGCCGGTTAAATTCATTTCGTCACGTAGCACCCACACTAAAGGGACGCTGGTATCGGCGCTGGAGGTTCGATTTTGACCGTTGATATTCAGATTCATTGGGTATTAATGGCGTTATTTTTCGAGACATATTAACTCAAAAAAATTCGAAATTTTAAACCAAGGATTTACCAGATTACAGCTGGGTACGGAGCGTCCAGATTTCGGGGAACAACACGACATCAAGCATTTTCCGCAAGTAGCTCACGCCCCCTGTACCGCCCGTCCCGCGCTTGAAGCCAATGACGCGTTCGACGGTGGTGACGTGCCTGAATCGCCAAAGCCGAAAAGCATCTTCAAGGTCGGTTAACTCTTCGCCCAGTTGGTACAGGTCCCAGTGCTGTTGGGGCTTGCGGTAGATCACAAGCCAAGCGTTTTCAACGGCTTGGCTGGCCTGATAGGGTTGGCGCCAATCACGCTGGATGTGGCTGATCGGCACATCCAGGCCGCGCCGGGCGAGAAGGCGCAGGCATTCATCGTACAAAGAGGGGGCCTCATAGCCCGCTTGAACCAAGGACAGCAGGTCTGGCCGGTGTGCATGGGGTTGTAACATGGTTGCGTTTTTGTTGCCCATTGCGAATTCAATGCAACGGTATTGCCAGCTTTGAAATCCGCTGGACTGCGCTAAATAAGGCCTTATGGCGCTGTATTCGGGCGGCGTCATGGTGGCCAGCACATCCCAGGCGTGAACCAGTTGCTCCATGATTTTGCTGACACGCGCCAGCTTTTTGAACGCATCCTGCAATTGGTTTTGGGCAATGCCTGAAATGGCCGCTTCTAATTCATGCAGCATCAATTTCATCCACAGCTCGCTGGTCTGGTGTTGCACGATGAAGAGCATCTCGTTGTGGTCGGGCGAGAGCGGTTTTTGGGCGTTAAGAATCGCGTCGAGTTGGAGGTAATCGCCATAGCTCATGCGTCCGTCAAAGTCGAGTTGGGCTTTTTCTTCCTGCACGATGCGCTCGCTAGTCGCAGTGCTGGCTTCAGTGGCCGGGGCTTGGAATGGACAGGAGCTCATAAAAGATCTTTCAAGTGACCGCGTTTTTTTGGGCAAACCGAGCGTCCTGCCATTCGCCGCTGTCCATCACCTGGCACAGCTGCTCGGCTGCGTTCCACACATCGGTATAACCGACGTAAAGTGGCGTGAAGCCAAAGCGCAGGATGTCGGCGTTGCTGGCTCCATCACCAGCACGGTAGTCACCA
Organism: Comamonadaceae bacterium; assembly: GCA_947373105.1. GTDB lineage: Bacteria > Pseudomonadota > Gammaproteobacteria > Burkholderiales > Burkholderiaceae_C > Limnohabitans_A. The sequence continues at coordinate 5,617 of CANBWK010000147.1, forward strand.
ATCACACCCCGAGCGATCAGGGCTTGCACGATGGCATAAGCCCCTTCATGTCGGGTCAAACTGACTTGCGAGCCGCGCAGGTTTTCTTGTTCGGGGGTGGCGATGCCAAAGCCTTGTCCGTGCAGTCGGGTGCGTATCAGTTGCATGAACAGTCCGGTCAGCGCCAGCGATTTTTGGCGTAAGGCGTTCATGCCCCCGAATTTTTCTGCGGCCAGCAGCGTGTCCAAGCCACAGTCCAGGGCGGTCAGACTCAAGATGGGTTGTGTGCCGCATTGGTAACGCGTGATGCCCTTGGCGGGTTGGTAGTCTGGCGTGAATGCGAACGGCGTGGCATGGCCCCACCAGCCTGCCAAAGGCTGCCAGCAGCGGTCGGTGTGCTTAGGGTGGGCCCAGACAAACGCCGGCGCACCGGGGCCACCGTTGATGTATTTGTAGCCGCAGCCCACCGCAAAATCTGCACCCGAACCGTTCAGGTCCACGGGCACAGCACCCGCGCTGTGTGCCAGATCCCACACGGTCAATATGCCCTGTGCGTGGGCCAATGCGGTCAGGGTCTGCATGTCATGCATCGCACCCGTGCGGTAGTTGACGTGGGTGAGCATGAGCACGGCCACGTCATCTTGCAGGGCGGCAGGAATATCTTTTGCTTCCACCAGTTGCAAATTGAGGCCGCGCTCTTTACACAGGGCTTCAGCAATGTAAAGGTCGGTGGGAAAGTTGCTGCGCTCGCTAACGACTTTGTTTTTTTTCGGATAGTCTGCTGCAGCGATATGCAATGCGGAGGACAAGACCTTGAACAGATTGATGGAGGTGCTGTCAGCGGCCACCACTTCGCCCGCTTGGGC
>CANBWK010000148.1 GCA_947373105.1 Comamonadaceae bacterium
CTGAGAAGGTATTTCCGCCCGTCAATGTCAACAGCTCCGTACTGGAATACCGGCAATTTGAAAAGGTGGAGATCACGGGGTCTTCCATCGTGCGCAAAGAGCAGACACAGGCCTTGCCGGTGCAGGTGTTCACGCGTGAAGACATCAAACGATCGGGTTTGACCAGTTTGGTGGATGTCCTGTTTTCTTTGCCCACCATGTCCATGGTCGTCAGCACTTCTGCCATGGCCGTGACGGTTGGCGGTTACACCGCAACCTCGATGCGAGGCTTGCCGGGTGGAACCTTGGTCCTGCTCAATGGTCTGCGATTGGCCCCTTTTGGTCGCCAAACGGTGATTGGCGTTGACCGCCCGGGTGTGGAAATTCAAACCATACCGCTTTCCGCTGTAGACCGGATCGAGATTTTGTCGGATGGTGCATCGTCCTTGTATGGCAGCGACGCCATTGCCGGTGTGATCAACATCATCACACGCACAGAACAAAAAGGCTTTGAAATTACGGTTGAAAAAAAGGGCACAACCCAAGGGGGGGGCGCCGGGCATCAAATCACTCTGAACGGTGGTAGCGGCCGCCTTAATACGGACGGCTACAGCATCAGATGGACTGCTGAATTAGGGCACCAAGACGCTTTGCAAGCGCAAGAACGCCCACAGTACAGCCAGGGACGTTACACCGTTGAGCGCGATGGACAGAATTATTGGCTGGATGGTGCCAAAGTAAACCCCTACACAACGCCTGGAACCTTCTACATGCCGGCCAATGCCGCAACGGGTCAGCCCTATAAATACTTCAACACCCTCTATCAAAATGGGCAGTGCCCAAACGGTTATTTACAAGTGCTAGGTAATCAGCCGTCCTGCAAGTACGCAGGTTACCCAGGCTTGACCATCTATCCTCAACAAGACAGTCGCAAGCTCTTTGTTGCCGGCGAAATGATGTTGGACGGAGGTGCAAAAGCCTATGCGGAAGTACTTTATGCGCAATTGAATACAGGTGATTACGCGACCCAAAACTGGCGACAGCTTGCTTATTCAATCGGAAAAACGCCTGATTCTGTGGGCTATCAGGAGGCGCTCAATGCCGGAATGGATCCTGCCAAAACTTTTTTTCTCTGGTCACCTACAGGCCTGGATGGCCTCAAACGAGAGTACATACAGAAAAACTGGCGCGTGGCATCCGGTGTCAAGGGGGAATGGCGCGAGTGGGACTACCACCTCAATGCCTATTGGGCGCAATCCCATGTCGCCAGATGGCTGGAGTTCACGGACTTTGATGCCAACGGGCTTGTGACAGGCAAGACATTGACGGATCCAAACATGCTCAAACCCTTGACACCCGACAATCCGTTGACGGGCTTTCTCAACGGATTGCGTAACCAATACCAACTGTGGGACGCTGGAAAAGTTGACTATAAAGTTGCGAACCTGCGTGCATCACGTTCCCTGATGGAGATAGACGGTAAAGACGTCTTGCTGGGCACGGGCCTTGAATGGCGAAGGGAGTCAACTGACTTTTCATACATCAGCAACACGGAGAGCCAACCAAGCTATAAAGCACAAAGAGATGTCAAAGCGGGGTACCTGGAGCTTCAAATTCCTGTGACACATCGCTGGGATGTGATTGCATCGGGCAGGCTGGACAATTACAGCGATGTGGGTCAAACAACCAATACCAAACTGGCTTCAAGGGTTGATGTTGGGAAAGGCTGGGGGTTAAGAGGCTCGGTCGGAACAGGATTCAGGGCGCCCCCTCTAGGACAAATGCAAAAGTTGGACAAACTTTATTTCTCAGGTTATTCCAGCTTTAAGAACGATTGTTCAAAAGCTATGTTGCAGGTCTTGGCCAATTTGAATGCAAGTACCTGTTACAACGAGACGATGGGTATTTACGGCAATGGCAATCCGGATCTCAAGCCGGAGTTTTCCAATCAAAAATCACTGGGCATGTCATTTCGTCCTTCTGGTAATTTTTTCATTACGGCAGACTGGTGGGCGATCAGCATGAACAACAAAATCTCTCAATTGTCGAGTACATCTATTCTTAGCGACCCCTTGGCTTATTCCAACTATATTATTTTGGACTCGATCAAAAAACCGGCCTTGATGATTCCTAATTACAACATCGGTCGCAGTGAAAAAAGCGGCATTGATTTTGACATGCGCTGGCGCAAGCCCACAGATTGGGGGCAATGGAATGTTTTGGTGCAAGGTTCTTACAACCTCAATTCCAAAGACCAATTTGGGATAGACCAACCGTTTGTCTCAGACTTGGGGCGCTACAACCCCACCACCGACAGCATCACCCCACGATTGCGCATGCGTTGGACCGCAGGGGTTGCCAATGCGGCCTGGAGTTTGCACGGCACCCTGAACTACACCTCGGGCTATGACGAAGCGGACATGACAGGCGTCAATGTGGTGACAGGGCAATCGCAGCGCTTGACTGGTTTTCGCGTCCCCGCGTTCAAAACATTCGACTTGAACGCCACCTTTGCGCCCACGCCAGCAGTCACTTTGCGTGCAACCCTGGGCAATATCTTCGATGCCCAAGCACCGCAAAGTTTTACAAGCACGTCGACGGCGGTTTTTGGCTTCAATACCCGCGATCACAGTTTATGGGGTCGTACTTTCAGTGTGGCGGTAACAGCCCGATTCTGAAGCGGGAATCTGCACCATCGGCACATGGGCTGGGCCATTGCCGATAAACTCACTTCCATTTTGGGATCTGAGCACATGATGAATCAATGGGTGGGTGGCCTGCTTTGCATTGCATTGGGCACGGCTTGGGCTGCCGATGAAATAAATAAACCAGTTCAAGCCGCCAAGCCAAGCCTCACGGTCACTGTGGTCAAACCGCAAAATGCGTCCCTGCTTCAGGGGGTGACCGCCAATGGTTCGCTGGCTGCCTGGCAAGAAGCCATCATTGGCGCCGAGGCCAATGGCTTGAAGATCACCGAGGTGCGTGTCAACGTGGGTGACCGTGTGCAAAAGGGTGACGTGCTGGCCATCCTGCAATCCGACACATTGCGTGCCGAGCTGGCGCAGGCCGAAGGAACATTGGCCGAAGCCACCGCCAGCGCACAAGAAGCACATGTTCAGGCCGATCGCGCCCGTGCCTTGCAGCAACAAGGGTTTTTCAGCAACGCGCAACTGAGCCAGGCCTTGGCCGCAGACGCGTCGGCGCTAGCCCGCGTGCAATCCGCCCGCGCCTTGGTGCAATTGCAAAACGTGCGCTTGTCGCAAACCCAAGTCAAAGCCTCTGACGCGGGTGTGATCTCTGCCCGCCAAGCCACTGTGGGCAGCGTCGTGGGTGCGGGCACCGAATTGTTTCGTTTGATTCGCCAGGGCCGCATCGAGTGGCGGGCCGAAGTCTCGGCTTCAGAAATTGGCCGCATTCCGGTGGGTGCGCCGGTGCAGATGACCGCAGCCAGTGGCCAATTGCTGCAAGGCAAGGTGCGCATGGTTGCGCCTTCGGTCGATGCGCAAACCCGCAACGCGCTGGTGTATGTGGACCTGATGGGCCCAGCGGGCAGCGCCCGCGCGGGCATGTACGCCAAAGGCGAGATCGGCCTGGGCCAAAGCCAGGCCATCACCGTGCCGCAAACTGCGGTGGTGGTGCGTGATGGTTTCAGCTATGTTTACACCGTGGGGGTCGATCAAAAGGTCAGCCAAATCAAAGTTCAAACCGGACGCCTGAATGCGGATCGGATGGAGATCAAGAGCGGACTCAAACCTGATGCAGCTGTGGTGGTCAGTGGGGGCGCTTTCCTCAACCATGGTGACACGGTCAGGGTGGTTAACCCTGTGGCGCAAGCGACCACACCGGCCCCTGCCCCTGCCCCCACACCTTCGGCCAAATAAAGGTGTCGTCATGATGAACGTCTCCTCCTGGTCGATCCGCAACCCGATTCCTGCCGTCATGCTGTTTGTGCTGTTGACGGTGGCGGGCTTCATTGCCTTCGGTTCGATGAAAGTCCAGAACTTTCCGGATTTGGATCTGCCCACCATCAGCGTGACCGCCAGCTTACCGGGCGCGGCACCCACTCAACTCGAAACCGATGTCGCCCGCAAACTCGAAAACGCGCTGGCGCCTTTGCAAGGCCTGAAGCACATCACCACCAAGGTGCAAGACGGCGTGGTGTCCATTACTGCTGAATTCCGCATGGAAAAGTCGGTGCAAGAAGCCGTGGACGATGTGCGCTCGGCCATTCAAGGCGTGCGTGCCGATTTGCCCAGCGACTTGCGTGACCCGATTGTGCAAAAAATCAACCTGGCCGGTACACCGGTACTGGCCTACACCGTGCGCTCGGCGCGCATGGACGACGAAGCGCTGTCTTGGTTGGTGGACAACGAGATCACACGCAAACTGCTGTCCTTGCGCGGCGTGGGTGCAGTCAACCGGGTGGGCGGCGTCACGCGGGAGGTGCGGATTGCGCTGGATGTGAACCGCTTGCACTCTTTGGGCATCACGGCCGCCGAAGTGTCTCGTCAACTCAAGCAAGTGCAGCAAGAAGGCTCGGGTGGCCGCATGGACCTGGGTGTGGGCGAACAACCCGTGCGCACTTTGGCCACCGTTAAAACCGCGCAAGAAGTGGGGCAAATCGATTTGGCCACCTCACGCGGCACGCGTGTGCGGCTTGATCAAGTGGCCACTGTGACCGATGGCTTAGCCGACGTGCGCTCGGCGGCCAGCCTGAATGGCCAGCCGGTGGTGGGCTTTGAGGTGGTGCGCAGCCGCGGCGAAAGCGAAGTGGCGGTGGGCAAACTGGTGCGCCAGGCGCTGGCCGATTTTCGTTTGAAAAACCCCGACATTGAAATGACCGAAGCCTTTGACTTTGTGACCCCTGTCGAAGAAGAATACACCGGCTCTTTGCACTTGCTGTACGAAGGCGCCATTTTGGCGGTGCTGGTCGTGTGGCTGTTCTTGCGTGATTTTCGCGCCACATTTGTGTCGGCCGTGGCCTTGCCCTTGTCGGTCATTCCGGCTTTCATTGGCATGGCGTATTTGGGTTTTTCCATCAACGTGGTCACCTTGCTGGCGCTGTCCTTGGTGATCGGCATTTTGGTGGACGACGCCATTGTCGAAGTGGAAAACATCGTGCGCCATTTGCGCATGGGCAAATCGCCTTATCAGGCGGCCATGGAGGCCGCCGACGAAATCGGCCTGGCCGTGATTGCCACCACCTTCACCTTGATTGCGGTGTTTTTGCCCACCGCGTTCATGTCGGGCATCCCGGGAAAATTCTTCAAGCAGTTTGGCTGGACGGCGTCGCTGGCGGTGTTTGCCTCACTCGTCGTGGCGCGGGTGCTCACACCCATGATGGCAGCCTACATGCTCAAACCCATCGTCACCCAAGAAGCAGAACCCCGTTGGTTGACGCACTACATGGGCTGGGTGGCCTGGTGCACGCGCCACCGCCTTGTCACCATGTTTTTGGCCACCGTGTTTTTCATCGGTTCCATCATGCTGGTGCCTTTGTTGCCCAAAGGTTTTATTCCGCCAGACGACAACTCGCAAACCCAGGTGTATGTGGAGTTGCCACCCGGCTCAACCCTGAAGCAAACGCAAGCCAGCGCAGAGCAAGCCCGTCACATCTTGACGAAAGTGCAGCACGTCAAAAGCATCTACACCACCATCGGTGGTGGCAGCGCGGGCTCTGACCCCTTTGCTGGCAGCGGCGCGGCCGAAGTGCGCAAAGCCACTTTGACTATTCAGCTCAGCGAACGCGGCGCACGCCCGCGCAAACAAGCCATTGAAAACGACATTCGCAGCGCCTTGTATCAACTGCCCGGCGTGCGCACCAAGGTCGGCTTGGGCGGGTCGGGCGAGAAGTACGTCCTCGTGCTCACCGGTGAAGACCCACAGGCCTTGCAGTCCACCGCCATGGCCGTCGAAAAAGACCTGCGCATCATCGATGGACTGGGCTCCATCGCCTCCACGGCCAGTCTGGTGCGCCCTGAAATCTCGGTGCGCCCCGACTTTGCCAAGGCGGCAGACCAGGGCGTGACCAGCGCCGCCATCAGCGACACCTTGCGCGTGGCCACCTTGGGCGACTACGACGCGCAACTGCCCAAGCTCAACTTGTCACAACGGCAAGTACCGATCGTCGTGCGCTTAGAAGCCGATGCCCGCAAAGACCTGTCCATGCTGGAACGCCTGATGGTGCCCGGTGTCCGAGGCCCGGTCATGTTGGGGCAAGTGGCCCAAGTGGCCATCGCCGGTGGCCCCGCCGTCATTGACCGCTACGACCGCCAGCGCAACATCAACTTTGAAATTGAGCTGTCCAACATGCCCTTGGGCGACGTGACCACCGCTGTTCAAAAACTGCCCAGC
>CANBWK010000149.1 GCA_947373105.1 Comamonadaceae bacterium
GCCAATACCGCCCCGGTGGCCAATGCGGGGCCATCTCAGACTGTTTTGGTGGGCACGGTGGTCTCTTTGAATGGGTCTGCCAGCAGTGACGCCAATGGGGATGCATTGACGTATGCATGGACGCTGACGCGCCCCACGGGATCCAGTGCGGTTTTAAACAACAGCAAAAGCATGGCCACATCTTTTACAGCGGATCTGGCAGGGGCCTATAGCTTGACGTTGGTTGTGAACGATGGAAAGGCCAATAGCTTGCCCAGCAGTGTGGCGATAAACGCCAGTTCGGAATCATCACTTAATGCAAGCGCGACTTGCAAACTTCCAACAACCCACCCAGGTTATGGTGTCTATCTCGGATTTCCGAACCGCCCCAATGGACTCAAGGCAATAGGAACTGTGAACGTACCAGTGGCAATGGTCGATTTTCCCGACGCTGTGGCGACAATGACACCGCAAGATGCTTTTAAATTGGTTGCACCCGGTGCGGCTGAATTTTTCTTGGCAGCATCTTATGGCCAGATGAAACTCGAGTTGACGCCCAGTATGCGATGGGATCGCATGAGCAAGGCTTCAGCCGAATACAACATGGCAAGAGGGACGAACACCTATGCAAACCACTATGCCTATTCACTCGAGGCACTGACTTTGGCTGCGAAGACGCTGGACTTCTCAAACGCAGATGGATTTTTAGTACTGACTAACCCTGCGGCATCTGGCATCAGTCTAGGCCCCGCCTTTGCCACCTCACCAGGTTTTGGCATCACTATCAATGGGCGCAGTTTGGTGAGTGGGGCCACTTCGGCATACCCTCTCACTGCATGGGGCCCGAAATGGCTCAACCATGAGTTAGGACATGCCTTGGGTCTGGTCGACTTGTACGATGCGAATCCCGGCACACTAAGCGGTAACCACTTTGTGGGCGAATTCAGCATCATGAATAAGATTCTCGGATTGGCACCGATGCTTTTTGCTTGGGAATCGTGGCAGATCGGCTGGCTTACCGATGCACAAATCACCTGTGCACCTACAGGCAATACGGTCGTCACGCTTACACCGATTGAAGACGCTGGCGGGATGAAAGCTGTGATCGTTCCCACTGGCAAATATTCAGCCATCGTGGTCGAAAGCCGACGCGCCAAAGGCTTAGACAGCAAACTTACGCGAGGTGGTGCTTTGGTCTACCTCGTCGATACGCAGGTCAACACGGGGGCTGGCGTTATCAAGGTCCTGCCTCTTGACGACACAGATGAGTCAAAAATAAACAAACTACTGAATGTCGGGCAGAGTGTCACTTACCAAGGCGTGACCGTGACCTTGCAGGAACTCAGTAATGGCAATGATGTCGTGAGCGTGATCCGTCCGTAGCTAACAAAAATCCGCCCTAAGACCAATTTGCTCCACCTCCAGCACCTTGGTAAATGACGCTCAAAGATAATGCGCAACAGGGCTGATTTGTCGGGAGACTTGCACAGGGAGTCGGGAAAAACAAGTTCAGACCCATGTCATGAAGTGTCGGGCTACGCCATCAGTACCTCTGACCAAAGTCACGGCCCTACGAAGCATGTCATCCAATGCGTCGATGTATCCGATTGTTTTGGAAATATTACGGTGCCCCATGGCGCGCATCAAGACCCGCACGCCAACCCCTTTAGAACTCAGTGAAGTTGCAAATGATCGTCTTCCGCTGTGGCTGGATGCGCCATCAATGCCCGCACCTCGCTAGAGTTGATGAAAATACTGGGCCAGCGTGCTGGGTGAGAATCCCCGGCGAGATTCTTTTTGTGTGGTAAAAAAAGCCCAATCTGTTTCGCGCTGTTTGACTGAGCGGACATAGCACTCAAGTTCTTTCTGCTGCTTGGGGTCACCTGAGCAGATGAGGGTCACCCAGTTAAAGGCCAATGTGGATCGCCAAAAGGACGCATTGAAGCGAGAGCGTGAGAAACAAAAACGCCAAAAGGGTGCCGAACAAAGGCAGGTGAATTTGGGTAAAATTTGGGACTGACGCCACGGTTTTTCTTGCGCGAAAAATGTTTAATTCTTAAGCAATGGCCAGACGGTAAAACCATTCACGTGAGGCAATCGCCATGAAAAAACTCTTTTTATGCTTTAGTAGCTTGGCTTTCACTACCCTGTCATTTGCACAACCCGCCATGTGGGGTACGCCAGTGGCTCCACGGGCAGAAAGTGTAGCCCTCGCGCAGAGTGTGCCGATAGCTGATGTGCACATGCATTTCTTCCCAGCGGATCGCTTGACGGTTCCGCAATTAATGCAACGCATGCAAGAGAGTCATGTGCGATGGGGCGGTGGTGCTGGTATTTACAGCACTGAGATCCAAGCTGCGCTGGGAGCGAATTACATCTCTGCGCTGGGGTTCAAGGAATTCACAAAAGTGCTCATGTCCAGTGGCGAAAAAGCATTGCAAAACATAGAGCACCCTGTATTCGCAGAGTTCTTCAAAGAAGCTGAGGCACTGATGGAGTCTGGCAAAGCCCGTGGATTTGGCGAGATACACATAGACAACAAAACCACCGTAAATTTCAACGATCCCTTCGGTAGATCAATTTCATTGGAAAGCCCCGTAGTGCAGCGCATGTATGAAATCGCTAATACGCATAACGGGTTTATTCAAATTCACTATGACAAAAATCATCGAACGGTCGATCAGATCATCGCTATGGCGCTGCGCTTTCCAAAATCTTTGACCATCGTGTCGCACTGCATGCCCAAAGGAGCACCTGATGATTTGCGCAAGATATTTGATTCAGCGCCTAACGTCATGTGTGAAATCAGTGGTGCCACACACATTCATGGCATACCAAGAATCGTGACGGCGGATGGCATCAACTCACGTTGGCTGCAAATGATCGAGGATTATCCGGATCGCATCATGATGGGCACTGATTCATGCTGCGGACTGATGGGGCGATACAGCGAAATCGTTCAAGTCATGCGCAGCCGTGCACTGTCAGCCATGAAGCCGGAAACGCTTGAGAAGGTTGCATACAAGAATGCATTGCGAGTTTTCGGTCTGCCGAACTGAGGTTTGACTGTTTGCTGGCCTGTATCTTAGGTCATGTTCAATTCATGCTCAGGGCTGCATGAAATTAACAAGAGCACCAAGCCAACCAAGCCCTGTTTGACCTCCTGCATCCGGACTACGATGAACGCTGGACCGAAGGGTTCATCTTGAATCAGTTTGATCCTATCCAAGTGGACGCTCGATCCCTGGAGAGCTATATCGTGTGGCTCACCACCGAAGCAACCAAACTTACCAAAGAGAATAAGGCAACAGCCTTACGCCAAGCCCGAATTGTTCTAGCTTCGTCCAATGCTTTCAATGGGTGGTATTTGCAGAGAAAGAAGCCCAGTGATTTTGGTCGTATGTACTACGAGGGAGTGAGCGTCCAGAACGTCAACAAAGAACTGCGTCGTGCCATGCTGGGCAATTGCTGGGAATACGACATCCGAAGCATCGTCATCGCTTGGAAGATGGGTTTTGCCCAGCAGTATTTGAAATCATCGGGTCTTGATGACGATGTACGCCACAACTTCCCAGCCACTTTGAACTATCTGGTGGACAAGGCTGACTTTATGTGGACCGTGCGCCTGTATGTGTTTGATGACCACAGAAAGCTAGCAGGGGAGTTCCACATGAAGTTATTGAAGCAGGCCTTCACAGCCATGAGCTTTGGTGCCCGTCTGGCATCCACCGGTTGGCAAGATGGATCGGGGCACTGGAACAATCCCGCACTGGTCAATATTCTCAAGAATACCCAAGAGAGAAACCGTTTCTTCAATGACCGATCAGTCAGAGCCTTCATCAAGGAGCAGAACACTCTCGATGATTATTTGTTCAAGCAATTCAAAACTCATTATCCCGAGTTGCTCAAACTGCCATACCTAGTGACCCACAGTGGCCGATTGAGCAAGGCCAAGGTGCTGGCCTATCTGTATCAGCACGGAGAAACGCAGGTCATGGACATTGTTCGCGCCAGTGCTGCAGCAAACGAACGTAAGCCAATAGCCAATGTTCACGACGCCATCTTTTTCAAACGGCGGCTGGGTGCAGAGCTCAAAGCTGAGATTGAGTGGCAGATGCGAAGCCAAACTGGCAATCCCTACTGGCATCTCACAGCCAAGGAGCTCAAGCGCTATGAATCCCGGCACTTGGATGTGATTGCCGAAGAATCTGCACATAAGCGGCGCATTGCCGCCGAGCAGGCCAAGGCCGTGAACTACACACCTGTTGGCATTGCAGAGTTTGAGGTGTCAGTGGCTTTATGTGATTATTTCGAGCGAAGCACATCAGACCAAATGCAGCTCGACCCGCTTGCCAAGGGCTTGCGCGTACTTGCGTAGCGTATTCAGACTGGGAGAGTGCTTGCCCGTAGCCAGTGAACTTTCCAGCCGTGCAATGGCCGGTGCATGCGTGCCCATGCGCTCTGCCACATCGGCCTGAGACAAACCTGCCGACTTTCGGGCGGCCAATATTTGGTCAAGCAGGGCAAATTCTTCCCGGTTGAGTCGCTCGGCCTCGGCTTTCACTGCTGGGTTTTTCAGCATGGTTTTGACCAGCTGTTCGTGTGTCATAGGTTTTGACGTCATGTCTTGATCTCCTGCAAACGATTGCGAGCTATGTTCAATTCTTTGGCTGGTGTTTTCTGTGACTTTTTCACAAAGCAGTGCAGCATCACGATGTCCTTTTCGACCAAAGTGCAGAAAAAGACTCGGGCGATTCCCTCAGCACCTTTGAGCCGCAATTCAAACAAACCGCCGCCAAAGGCGTCAGTATGCGGCAGACCTAAATTAGGCCCGAACTCCGTCATCCTGCGGGTCAAATTGATGTACCGGGCCTGCAGGGTCACTGGCAAAGCCATAACATCTTCCTGCACCTCGAGACTGTAATAGCGTATGCGGTACTCCATGGTCGAACAATAACAAATTTGTTACTTTTGGTCAACCGGTGTCCGTTCAGACCGATGGGTTACCAAAGAGTCTCGGTTGTCCAGACCCCGTGGCTGATCACAAAATAGCCTGTGCTTTACAAACATTTGAAAGGAAAAGCACATGTCAACTACAACCTCAGCAACAACCACGCTCTTGCAATCCCTGAAGATCACAGCGGCCAAGAAAGCCATTGGCAACAACCCTCAAGCGCATCGCCGAATGAAACTGGCCCGCAAACTGTGGGAGCAAATCCAGTTGGCCAAAAGCCAAGCAGAGGGCACTACTTTTACGCTTACCAAGTTCCGCTCAGTTGTTGATCCCGATGGTGGTCGCCGCAGTGTGGAAATAGCCCGTCGTGTTCGTGCGTGGTGGTGAACTACTGAGACCAACAAGCTGGCCTTGAACATCCGCTATGGCGCACGCAAGCTTGAGATCAGCAAGGGCAAAAGTGCAGTGGAGATTGCCACCGCGGCTGAATTGGTGCCCACACTGGAACTGATCAAACAGGCCGTGGAGGCAGGGGAGCTTGATGCACAGATCGAAGCAGCGTCCATCAAACTGCGCGAAGGCTTCGTCAAATAAATTGACCCCCGCAGGAGTGACGATAAATATGGTTATGAACAAATACCTCGTTACCCTGCGCCTTAAAGGCCAACTCATCAAGACCGCCGTGTTCGCTGACTCATCTACCCATGCCAGGCTCATATGTGAATATCAGTTTGGCCTGGGTTGTTTAAATGGCGCACCCACCCAACTCAGCAGTGAGGGCCATGACTACCCATTGCTGGATGAACTGACCCCCACTTCAACCCACACGATCAAACCCCGCCCCCCCAAGCCACCCAGGGCTGCGACGATCAAACCCGTCAAGCCCCAGAGTCCTGAGCAGATGAGGGTCACCCAGTTAAAGGCCAATGTGGATCGGCAAAAGGATGCGCTTAAGCGCGAGCGTGAGAACCAGAAACGCCAAAAGGAAGCCGAGCACAGGTGGCGAGATTTGGGTGGAATTTGAGGATAATCCCCGGTGTGGTCAGACCTAAAGTCGCGCAAATTGCACTAAAACCACGGAAAAGTGGTGGTTCTTGACTGAAAAACATGCTGAGTTTTTAAGCAGTGACCAGACGGATGACAGGCTATGCACAAATGGCCAGCATGGATAAAGGGCCTTAGCCCATTATGAAAATCAATTCATCACGGGTGTGACGTTGAGTTTGACTGTTGAGCCAGGATCATGTGGCATTTGGACGTTGTATTGTTTGCCGTTGAATTCATAGGTGACGTTGTAGCCT
>CANBWK010000150.1 GCA_947373105.1 Comamonadaceae bacterium
TCCAATCGGGTAGACCCCTGCACCAAAACACTGATCTTCAGTGACGGTTTGACGGTGCCTCGCACCATTGAATTGTTTCGTCAATTCAATGGTCGTTGCCAACTGGCGTTTGGCATCGGCACCAACCTGACCAACGACCTGGGGTATGAACCTCTGCAAATCGTTATCAAAATGACGCGCTGCAATGGCCAGCCCGTGGCCAAGTTGTCGGACTCGCCTGGCAAGGGCATGTGCGATGACGAGAAATACCTAGCCTATTTGCGCCAGGTGTTTGAGATTGAGCAACCAGGCTGATTCGCTTGCAATGATCAACTATTTAAAAATCGCCCTTCTTTTTACTTTGGCGTGGCTGGTCAATGCCTTTTCGCCCGCATTGCTCGCGCACTTAGGGCAGACAGGCGGAACGGAGTCTGCTATTGCCGCCTCGCTGTGGTGCCTGAGTTTGTTCTTGGCCTTTGGTTGGGCTTGCAGCAAAGCGTCTGAGGGAACGGTTTTCCCCAGTTTCACATTGCAGTTGTTGGTTGGCATTGTCTTGCACGATGCTTTGGCGCCGCTGTCTTTGGCATTGACCTTGTCGGTTGTGGTGTGTACAGCGTTGGCAGCGATCATTCTCAAGTCGGGTGGTGATGAGATTGAGCGCAAAGACTTTTTGAGCATCGCTTATCCCACCGTGATGATTGCCGTGGTGGGATATTTATTGACTTTCATCGTCATGTTCTTGCTGCTGATGGCGCTCGGCTTGGATGGAAAAACAGCCGCCCTTTTGTCCGCGATATTGGGGTCAACCGACCCCGCTGCATTGATTCCCACCCTGAAGCAACTCGTTTTCAAATCACCCTACAAGCGCGTCTCGAACATTGCAGTGGCTGAGAGTGCGCTCAATGACGCAGTGGGTGCGATCTTCACTGCGGCCATCGCCGCCATGGTTTTATCGGGTGCAACATTGGACAGCTTGGGTGCTCTCACGCAGGGCCTGCTCAGTGCGGAGAATTTACTTTTGCTGGGCCAACAATTTTTGTTTGGTACCTTGGCCGGTGTTTTAGGTTGGTTTGGCGTGTCGATGTTTGAACGCTACAAAGCCAAACGCCATGCCTTGGAAAAAGCAGAACACAGCTATGACTTTGCCGTGGTGCTGGTGGTGCCTTTGATGACTTTTGTCTTGGCCCAAGCCATTCATGGCAACGGGTTTTTAGCCGCCTTTGTGGCAGGTCTGTTGGGTAACTTCAACCAAGGTTCCCCTGAGTTTAAAACCTTGCTCCACACCATGGAAACTAAAATTGAAAGTGTGGCGAAGCCCACAATTTTCATGATGGTCGGCCCCTTTGTATCTTTGTCCGACTTGTCGCAAACGGTTTGGCTGGGCTTGGTCATTTCGGCTGGTTTCATTTTTGTGGCCCGGCCTGTATCGGTCATGTTGTCGCTGTTGCCCACGCAAATCAGTTTCAAGGAAAAATTGTTTTTATGTGCTGTGCGCGAAACCGGTGTGATCCCGGTTGTGTTGGCCGTCATCACGGTGGCGCAATTTCCTGAAATGACACAGCTCATGTCGCTGACCGCTTGGGTGGTGATTTGGACCTTGACTCTCTTGCCTGCTGTGACCCCTTGGTGGGCGCGTCAATTACGCATGACCGAATGAAATTTTGCATACGATGGAGATCTGAACGATGAAGCCTTCTGTTTTTGTGGCGCGGCCCGTGTTTGAAGAAGTGCTAGAGAGCTTGCGCGCACATTTTGAGGTGACTGACAACCAAGACGATGCGTTGTTTTCGCCGGACGAATTGGCCCATAAACTGCAAGGCCAAGCGGGCGCCATCACCACCGGGACCGAGCGCATTGATGCCGCGTTATTAGCTGCTTGCCCGCAACTGAAAGTGGTGGCCAATATGGCTGTGGGTTTCAATAATTTTGATGTGCCTGCCATGACCGCAGCGAGTGTGCAGGCCACCAACACGCCCGATGTATTGACCGAAACGACGGCGGATTTTGGCTTTGCCTTGTTGATGGCGACTGCGCGTCGCCTGACCGAAAGCGAGCACTTTCTGCGTGCGGGCCAATGGACGAAATGGCGTTATGACATGTTTGCTGGCGCTGAAGTGCATGGCAGCACGTTGGGCATTATCGGCATGGGGCGCATTGGACAAGGCATTGCCCGACGGGCAGCCCATGGCTTTGGCATGCCAGTGATTTACCACAACCGGTCTCGTTTGAGCCCCGAACTGGAGGCGCAATGCAAGGCGCGTTATGTGTCCAAGTCAGAATTGCTGCAGACCGCTGACCATGTGATGCTGGTGGTGCCCTACAGCGCCGAATCCCACCACACCATTGGGGCGGTTGAATTGGCGCAAATGAAGCCCACGGCCACCTTGGTTAACATCGCTCGGGGCGGCATTGTGGACGATGCCGCTTTGGCGCAAGCGCTCAAAGATCGGCGCATTGCCGGTGCGGGGCTCGATGTTTTTGAAGGCGAGCCGCAAGTTCACCCCGAACTGCTCAAGCTCCAAAATGTGGTGTTGACGCCCCACATTGCCAGTGCCACCGTCAAGACGCGCATGGCCATGGCGCAATTGGCAGCCGACAACCTGATCGCTTACCTGGTCCGCGGCCAAGCGCTGACACCCCTCAATAACGTACAAGGCCAAGCCTGATGGCAGAGTGGATGACCTGGACGCTGATGGCTGTAGGGGGCTTGAATCTCTTGCTGTTGTTGGCGCTTTGGCTGGCGCGACCGCGCCAAGATGCCAATGAATCCCATACCCAGCAATTGCAACAGCACATTGCCAACAGCAGTGAACGCCTGGAACGCGAACTGCGCACAGAAATCACTGAAACCGCGCGAGGCGGCAGGCAAGAGTTGATCCAGACCTTGGGCACCTTTCAGCAAACCTTGGTCCAACAAAGTGCCGAGGCCACGCGCACCCAAAACAGCCAAATGGATGCCTTTGCACAGCAACTCGGCTTGCTTCAAAAAACGCTGTCAGATACCCTGACACAGCAGGTGCAAATGCTTTCAGAGTCCAACGCCCGTCGATTGACCGAAATGCGCGGCACGCTGGAAACCCAATTGGCACAGCTGCAACAAAGCAATACAGTCAAGCTCGACGAAATGCGCCAGACGGTGGATGAAAAATTGCAAGCCACCTTGCAAGCGCGTTTGGGCGAGAGCTTCAAACAAGTCGCTGACCGTCTGGAGCAAGTGCACAAAGGTTTGGGTGAAATGAACACGCTGGCGCAAGGCGTGGGCGACCTCAAACATTTGCTGACCAACGTCAAAACGCGAGGCATGTTTGGCGAGGCGCAACTGGCGTCCCTGCTGGAGCAGGTGTTGGCGCCCGACCAATACGCCACCCAGCACGCCACCGTACCGGGCAGTAAAAACAGGGTGGACTTTGCCATCCGCTTGCCCGGTCGCTCTGACGATGGGCAGCCTGTCTGGTTGCCCATTGATGCGAAATTCCCCAACGAAGACTACGAGCGGCTGCTCGATGCGCAAAGTCGCGCCGACGCGGTGCAGGCCGATCTGTGCAGCAAAGCCTTGGAAGCACGTGTGCGGCTGGAGGCCAAATCGATTGCCGAAAAATACCTGGAGCCGCCACACACCACCGATTTTGCGGTGATGTTCTTGCCCACTGAGGGCCTGTACGCCGAGGTCTTGCGCCGCCCGGGTTTGATGGAGTCCTTGCAGCGCGACTACCGCGTCACCCTTTCTGGGCCGACTACCTTGATGGCCATGCTCAACTCCTTGCAAATGGGCTTTCGCACCTTGGCCCTTGAAAAGCGTTCTAGCGAAGTCTGGCAAGTGCTGGGGGCAGTTAAAACTGAATTCGGCAAGTTCGGCGATGTTTTGGCCAAGGTCAAAGAGCAAACCCAGACGGTGCTCAACACCTTGGACAAAGCCCAAACGCGCAGCAACGTGATGCACCGTGCCTTGCGCACGGTAGACGCCTTGCCAGAGGCTCAAACGGGCGCCTTGTTACCCGTCACAACTGGAGACGCAGGCTTGGACTGGGTCGACCGCGAAGGATGATGTCGCCGCTGCTGCGCCTGATTGCGGGGCAAACATTTCTCCATGCCTGCATGACCGGCATGCGTTTGGCGACGCCGTTGCTGGCTTTGCGTGATGGCTACAGTGCTTTTTCTGTGGGCGTGTTGTTGGCGCTTTTTTCACTCACCCAAGTCTTCATGGCGATTCCAGCGGGTCGGTACACCGACCGGCATGGCTTGCAGAAACCCATGCGGTTGAGCGTGCTTGTGGCCGCAAGCGGTGCGGTTCTTTCAGCGCTGTGGCCCACCTTTCCGGTGATGTGCGTAAGCGCCTTGTTGACCGGCGGGGCCACCGGACTGGCGGTCATCGCTTTGCAACGCCATGTCGGCCGCTCCGCACGCGACAGCGCTCACTTGAAAGAGTCGTTCAGCTGGCTGGCCATTGGTCCTGCGGTGTCCAACTTCATGGGGCCCATGGCTGCGGGCTTGATGATTGACCATGCGGGTGCTGTTGCGGCGGACACGGCGGGTTTCAGGGCTGCTTTTATCCTGATGTCGGTGCTGCCTTTGATCACCTGGTTCTGGGTTCGCCAAGTGCCTGAACTGCCTTTGCAAATTCCGCACAAAGATGCAGCCAAGAACCGCATCTGGGACCTGCTGCGTGAGCCCCTCATGCGCCGCTTGTTGCTCGTCAACTGGATGCTCTCGTCCTGCTGGGATGTGCACACCTTTGTCGTCCCTATCTTGGGCCATGAACGCGGTTTCAGTGCCTCCGTAGTGGGTTTCATTCTCGGCGCCTTTGCTGTCGCTTCGGCCTTGATTCGGGTGGTCCTGCCGATGGTGGCCAAGCACCTGGAAGAGTTTCGCATCCTCACAATCGCCATGGTCATGGCGGCTTTGATTTTTGCGGTTTACCCCTTCACGCAATCGCCCATGGGCATGGGCATTTGCTCGGTGTTGCTGGGCTTTACGCTGGGTGTGGTGCAGCCTATGGTCATGAGCACCTTGCACCAAATTACGCCGCATCACCGTCAAGGCGAAGCGCTGGGCCTGCGGATCATGACCGTCAACGCGTCCAGCGTTTTGATGCCCATGCTGTTTGGCGTGGCCGGTGCGGTGGTGGGCATTGGCCCCGTGTTTTGGCTGGTCGGCTTGGTCGTGGGGGCTGGCTCGCGCTCGGCATGGTATTTGCGACCCCAGCCCACCTCGGATTGAGGCGGTTCTTTTCAGACAGCCAATTTGTAGAAGTCTCTGATTACCGCCCACGCTTGCTCGGCATCGTTCACGTAATGAAACAGCGACAGGTCTTCGGCAGAGATTGTGCCTTCGTCCACCAGTACTTGAAAATTCACCAGTTGAGTCCAGTACGCAGAACCAAACAACAAGATAGGTACTGGTTTGGCTTTGCGGGTTTGCACCAGCGTGAGAATTTCAAACAGTTCATCCAAAGTCCCAAAGCCACCAGGAAAGGCGACCAAGGCCTTGGCACGCATCATGAAGTGCATTTTTCGCAAGGCAAAATAATGGAACTTGAAACTCAAGTGGGGCGTGACATAGGGATTGGCAGCTTGCTCATGGGGCAGGGCAATGTTCAGCGCTACAGACGCTGCTCCCACATCGTGTGCGCCGCGATTGGCGGCCTCCATGATGCCAGGGCCGCCACCCGTGCAAATGTACAAACGTTCTGAAGCGGTCATGGTTTTGCAGGCTTGAGACACATGCCGCGCAAAGGCACGGGCTTGCTCGTAATAATGCGCGCCTTGCAGACCTTGCGTGGCTTGCTTCAATGCCTGCGGGTCATTGCTGGCCTGAGCCTGGGCCATGACCTCTTGGGCTGACTCGAGTGAAGGAAAGCGTGCGCTGCCAAATACAACCACCGTATGCTCTACGCCAGCCGCGGTCTGGTCCAGATCCGGTTTGAGCATTTCCAGCTGGAAACGAATCCCCCGCGCTTCTCGTCGCAGTAAAAATTCAGGGTCCGCAAAAGCCAACCGGTAAGCATTGGGTATAAGGGGTTCTCCTGCTGCCGCATGGGCTTGCAGTTCGGCCCAGGCATCGGCGAGCGGGGAATCTTTGATGTCTTGGGTAGATTGCATGAATGAATTGTGAATCAAGGATGAGGGGTGAATGTGACAGGGCGACAATAAAAAAAGGCTCCCATAGGAGCCTTTTCAATGATCGGTGCGGCAGAGGCTTAGACGCGTTT
>CANBWK010000151.1 GCA_947373105.1 Comamonadaceae bacterium
GCCCAGGGCAAGCCAAAGCCCAACATTGTGATCCTGGTCGCCGACGATTGGGGCTTTACCGACTTGGGTGCATTTGGCGGTGAGATTGCGACCCCCAACCTGGATGCTTTGGCCCATCGGGGCGTTCGTTTTTCGAACTTTCACACCGCTGCTTCCTGTTCCCCCACAAGATCCATGTTGCTGACAGGCGTAGAGAGTCACCGTGCGGGTGTTGGCAATCTGCGCGAGAGCACACCCCGCGCCCATATGAGCAACCCAGCTTACCAAGGCTCGCTCAGCCAGCGGGTCGTGACGGTCTCGAGCCTTTTGAAAGACAACGGTTATCGAACCTACATCACGGGCAAATGGAATGTCGGCTCTGAGCCCCATAACCTGCCGCCTCAACGCGGATTTGACCGGTCCATTGTGCAAGGCGACACCGGCTCTGACAATTGGGATCCCCAACAACGGTATCTTCCTCATACCGACAAGGTCTACTGGTACGAAGACGGACGCACTGCCGTCATGCCTAAGAAATTTTATTCGTCAGAATATTTTGTAGATCGGATGATCGGCTATTTGGATCAAGACAAAGGCAACGCCACGCCTTTTCTGGCCTACGTGGGTTTTCAGGCCAACCATGTTCCTGTTCAGGCGCCCGCAGAGTTCATTGCCAAATACAAAGGACGCTACAACCAGGGGTGGACGGCTTTGCGAGAGGCACGGCGTGACAGTGCAGCCCGCTTAGGTCTGGTTCCGCACAACACGCCTCTTGCAACCCTGCCAACCACCTTGGTTTGGAACGCACAAGATGCGCAAGCCCAGCAATACCAAGCTCGTCGCATGGAGGTGTATGCCGCCATGGCTGAAGCGATGGACCACCATGTGGGCCGCTTGGTGTCACACCTGAAAAGCACGGGCCAGTTTGAGAACACGGTGTTTCTGTTTCTCTCGGACAACGGGGCGGAGGGCTCCGACTATGACTTGGCAAAGTTGTGGCTCAAAACCCAATACAGCCAAGACATTGACCGACTCGGTGGTCCAGGTGCTTACAGTATTCAAGGCCCCAGCTGGGCCAGCGCATCGGCCAGCCCTCTCAACGGCTTTAAGTTTTTTGCAGGTGAAGGGGGCATTCGCGCGCCCATGTTCATGGCCGGGCCAGGCATTCAAAACACGCAAGGCATTTACGCTGGCCTGACCCATGTGACCGACATTGCACCGACCTTGTTGGACATGGCAGGCATTGCGCGACCCTCGCAAAACTACAAGGGGCAGCCGATTGAAGCCATGGCAGGGCACAGCCTGCTGCCTGCACTGCACGGCCACGATGCACCCCTCAGACAAGCCGAAGAAATTTTGGGTTACGAGTTGTCCGGCAATGCCGCACTGTTCAAAGGCGCATTGAAGTTGGTCAAAAACTTAGCCCCACTCGGTGATGGGCAATGGCGTTTGTATGACGTGGTCGCGGACCCCGGTGAAACGCGGGACTTGCAAAAACAATGGCCGCGTGAATTTGCAATCATGCAAAAAGATTACCAAGTTTGGGCTGATGCCCATGGCGTGTTGCCCGTTCCAAGCGACTACAACCCCGTGATGCAGGTCACGATCAACATGATCCTGGATTACTGGCTGCCCACATTCGGCTTGTGGATCGCCGCTGGCTGGCTTGCGCCCTTGGCAGGCTGGGTCTGGTGGCGTCGACGCCGCCGCCGCCGGACGTGATGGCCGAATTTCCTTCGGGTTACTTTCAAAGCCCCTGGCCAGCCGAAGATGGCGGGCCTCAAAGGCGCCAATACCCATGGGGCCTAGCGGGCCTGAACTTGCAGGCCGGCGAACACCTGGCTTGCACCACCCGCAACACCCTGCTGTCAACCATGACGGTCTTGGGAGATCCCGGTCAAGTGTATTTGCTGACCCATTCAGCACTGCGATCGCATCTGGGCTTGCCCACGACCGCCTGCGTAGAGAGGATCGATCCGGTGACACTGAAGACCCAGGTTGCATCACCCAGGTTGCCAGGTGGTCCCATGTGGCCCGGGGGCATGGCGATTCACACCAATGGCGATCTGTATGTGGTCTATGGTCGGTATGCACACCGATTGAGCCGGGCTTGCGAAATTAAAGCGGCTTTCAGATTACCGGTGGATCAGGCCTACAACTCGTTTGTGGTTCTGGACAACGGTTTGATCGTCACCAAAAATTTATCGGACAGTACACCCGCACTGTTGACCGTGCTGACGCCCGAACTCAAGAGCGCCAGCGGCGACACGCTCTGCCCTGAGCCCTCCATTGCCAGGCTCAGCAGCCGAGGAAATGAGGTGTACGTCGTGGGGATTGAATCTATTTTCAGATACCAATGGCGAGAAGATCGACAAGCCCTGGTGCTCGACACCACATGGCGACACGACTACATCACAGGCACGCAGCAAGTCTTTGGGTGGGACGTGGTGATCGATGGTTTGCATGCGTGGTTCATGGACAACGGCCGCCACAATTACCGCCTGCGCATGATCGGTTCGGGCCTGAATCCAACCCCCAATCGCTTGATTCGGGTGGCTTTGAATGACAGCCAAGATCACCAAGCTTGGGACATCAGTGGGCTGCGACATGGGAGCATCACCAACCCGCCGCTGGTCGATCTTCAGCGCGGCATTGTGGTCGCCTATGACGCGGCCAATCGAATGATGCGGGCTTGGGATATGCAAGTCCCGCACGGTAAAACAACATTAACCCCTAAGTGGGAATTGAAAAATTTCGGCTCTGCCAGTCACATGATTTTGTACCCGGACACCGGCGAATTGGTGACCAACGATTACCGCCGTTGGGGCGAAGAAGTGGTGGTGCTGGATATCACCACGGGCCTAGAAAAAGCGCGTGTACGTTCAGGTGGGATCACCCAAGGCGTGGTATTTCCAAGCCCTGGCTGGGATCGCGATTTTTACTGGTCTTCAATGGGCCGATTGGCGCGTATTTTTGTGGCGTGACGCGCTTCAAACGCTTAAAAACGTTTGGTCACCACAATGTCTTTAGTGCCTGCAGGCAAGGTGATGAAATCGCCATCAATGCCCACACGCATGGGGCCTTTGAAAATAGAGGGGGCATCACCCAAAAATGCTTTTTCAAGGCCCGGTATCGGCAGTGGCGGGGCAATGTGGTTGAACAACAAATACCCCACTTGTGCATCGCGCGCCGTCTCCGCTGCCTGCTCGGGTGAGGCGTGGTAATCGATGATGTCTTTCATCAACTGCTTGAGTTTGGGACGGCCCGCTTTCACCGCAGCATCCCCTATCGCTAGCGCCAAAGGTGCTGACAAGGCCTCGTGCACCAACACATCGACGCCCTTGGACTGCGCCAAGACAGCGGCAGATTGACGGGTGTCGCCACTGAGCACCACCGTGCGGCCTTTGTAGCTGATGCGGTAACCCACGGCAGGGTGCACCGGAGCGTGGTCCACGGGGAAAGCCCGCACTTCCACATGGTCATCTTTGTAAACCACCATTTCTTGCGCAGTGCCCAAGTCAAATGAACGCGCTTCTCCGCCAAATCCACTGGAGGGCAAAATCGCTTCACCGTGATGCGCCACCCGATACGTTTGGTCTTGCGCATAAACATCTCGCAAACCATTGACGAGCTTTTGCACACCAGGTGGGCCGTATACCGGGACCGGCTGCGCGTTGCCAGTTGAGACCCAACGTTGCAAAATCAACTCACCCAAACCGTCGATGTGGTCGGAGTGAAAGTGGGTCAAAAAGATAGCGTCGATCTGCCCATGGTTGACACCCATTTTGGCGAGGTTGCGTGTCGCGGCATTGCCCACATCAAAAACAAACAATTTGGCGCCCGCCACCACCAAGGTGCAAGGACCTGTCCGCTTCTCATCCGGAAACGGTGAGCCCGCACCGCACAAACCAACATGCAAACCATCGGTCAGGTCTTGGCGAATTTCCAATTTCAAACGCTGCGCGACGACTTTTTCAGCCACCCAAACGCTGAGCGTTCCCCTGAATAAGAAGGCCGCTAAAGCCAAGGCACTGACAAGCAGGAGAACGAAAGCAAGAGCGCGTGATGTTGAATTTTTCATGTTGTCGTTGTCAATGCTGCACACGCATGACCGGCGTGCTGTGGATGAAATGTGCCATGGCCTGCGCGACCTCTGCACCACTGTCTTCTTGCAAGAAATGACCTGCACCCCGAATTTTGGAGTGGGGTTGGCCTTGAGCACCAGGCACCTGCGCTTGCCATATTTTGTAGCCACCGCGGGTAATCGGATCGCGGTTGCTGAACAAGGTCAAAAACGGTTTATCCCATTTCTTGAAGACTTCCCATGCGCGTTCATTGGCTTCACGAGCGGGGTCGTCTGGCGTGGTAGGCACGAATGTGGGGAATAAACGCGCTGCCAAGCGATGCGCGCGCGACGGAAAAGGCGCGTCGTAGGCAGCCACTTCTTGGGGCGTCAAGCCATGCGCACAGCCGGCTTTGACAATGCCCCCAATCGGAAACCAGGGACTGTACATGGCAAAGGCGCGCCAGATTTTGAAAGCAAATGGAATGGCATCAGTCCCGGTGGGCAAGCCGCCATTGGCCAGAACGATGCGGTCAAACCTATCGGGCATTTCGGCCGCCATACGCAAACCGACCAAGGAACCCCAGTCTTGGCAGAACAGGGTCATGCCGTGCAATTGATTCGCTTCGACCCAAGCCGACATCCATTGCACATGGTTGAAGTAAGAGTAGTCCTTTGGACTGATCGGCTTGTCCGAGCGTCCAAAGCCCACCAAGTCCGGCGCCAGCACCCGAAAACCGGCCTGCACCAACACCGGGATCATCTTGCGGTACAAAAATGACCACGCAGGTTCACCATGCATCAGCAAGACGATCGGCGCATCGCTCGGCCCTTCGTCAATATGCGCCATGCGCAGGCCACCCAATTCGGTGTAATGCGGTACATACGGAAAGTCCGGCAAGTTTGCGAATCGGGATTCAGGGGTGCGAAGGCACTTTCCAACGGGCGCAAGCGATCTCATGCGGTCTCTTTCTGAGGAGCATTCCTTTATGGTTTGAAAGTATAACGCTTCACATACACATATGTATTGTTATTGAGCTTGCCTTCTTTTTGCACTCTGTAACAACTGAAACCATTCCTTGACGCCGGTCATTAGCACTCTCATGCCACGAGTGCTAAAATAAGCGCCATATTGAAAGGATTTCTGGTATGTCTATTCAAACTGGTTTCCCTACTTCTGCTGTGACTTTGAGCAATCCTTGGGCGGTCGTGCCGTCTCTGGGACATTTGGACGCCTACATTTCTGCGGTCAACCGCATGCCCATGCTGACCTTGGAAGAGGAGCAAGCGTTTGCACGCAAGCTCAGAAATGAAGACGACCTCGAGTCTGCAGGCAAGTTGGTGCTCTCGCACCTGCGTTTGGTGGTGTCAGTATCACGCCAATACCTAGGCTACGGACTGCCTCATGGTGATTTGATCCAAGAAGGCAATGTGGGCCTGATGAAGGCTGTGAAGCGTTTTGACCCTGATCAGGGTGTGCGTCTGGTGAGCTACGCACTGCATTGGATCAAGGCTGAAATCCATGAATACATTCTGAAAAATTGGCGCATGGTCAAAGTGGCCACCACCAAAGCCCAACGCAAACTCTTTTTTAATTTGCGTTCGATGAAGCAGGGCTTCAAAGCCGATGCGGGCCTGAACACCCACCGCGATACCTTGACTGTGGACCAGATCGATGTGATGGCGCGGGATTTGAACGTCAAACGCGAAGAAGTGATGGAAATGGAAACCCGCATGTCGGGTGGCGATGTCTTGCTGGACCCCGCCCCATCGGATGACGGCGAGCAAGCCTACGGACCGATCGCCTACTTGGCCGACGCCAACCATGAGCCCACCGCCATGCTGGAAGCGCATGAAAGAGACATGTTGTCCAGCGAAGGCATTGCCACTGCTTTGGCTGCGCTGGACGACCGCAGTCGCCACATCGTTGAAGAGCGTTGGTTGAAGGTCAACGACAATGGCTCGGGGGGTATGACGCTGCACGACTTGGCTGCGGTCTATGGCGTGAGCGCTGAGCGCATTCGCCAGATTGAAGTCGCCGCGATGAAGAAAATGAAAAAGACTTTGATGGA
>CANBWK010000152.1 GCA_947373105.1 Comamonadaceae bacterium
CGCGACACAACGGCCTCTTGAATGGCCAAATTGGAAGGCGACTATAGGTGTTTAGGCCACCCCGAAAAAAGGCATCTTATCGACACGGCATCTTCAGTGACTCGCCGTCCTCTTAGCGCAGGCTTGCCACACCGTCTGCAGCCCGCACCCCTTGGCCTTCAGGCAGAACAAACAGGGGGTTGATTTCCGCTTCGACCAAACGGTCTCCCAGCTGCGCAGCCATGTTTGAGAATGCCACGATCGCGTCGACCAAGGCGTTCACATCAGACATGGGGTTGCCTCGGTAGCCGTTGAGCAAGGGCCAGCATTTCAGGCTTTGCGCCATCGACAGCGCTTCCTGCGGGCTCAAACCGCCCTCGGGTGGTAATAAACGCAGGGTTGTGTCTTGGAACAATTCAGCGGTCACGCCGCCTTGGCCGAGCAAAATCGCGATACCTAAGGGATCACGGTGCATGCCCAAAATCCACTCGGTGCCACCGGCCACCATCTCTTGCACCAGAAAGCGTTCAGGCCGTTCGCCGGTGGCGCGCTCCACGTCATGGGCCATGCGCTCAAGGCGCGCGCCAATCTCTTCGGCACGCACGCCTACCGCAACACCCCCCACATCGCTTTTGTGTGTCACGGTGCTTGACAGCATCTTGAGCACCACCAAGCCGCCGAGGCTTTGCGCGGCTTGTTCGGCTTGCGCGGCGGTGCTGACCTCCAGCTCGCGGGTGCAGGGCACACCAAAGCGGCTGAACAATTGCTTGGCTTGCGCCTCGTTGAGCGAACCTGTGGGCAAGTCGCTGGTGTCTACCGGCGCGGCTTGTAGGGTTGATGTGCTGGATGATCCAGCATGACTTGCATGATCGGCCTGCCACTGCTGCACATGCAGCATACCGGCGAAGGCGGCGGCGCAGCTTTCAGCCGACATGAAGGCGGGCACGCCGTTTTGGGTCAAGATGGCCGTGGCGGCTGGTGCATGCGGGCTGATGTAGGCCAGCACCGGCTTGTCAGACAGGGGCAGGCAATCCTGAATGGCGCCGGCCATCAACTCGGGCTGCGCCACACCCGATGAGCCGACGATGATGGTCAGCGCGTCATAGCTGGGGCTGGCCAACAACACCTTCAGGATGCCACGCAGCAGCGTGGGCTCCAGGCCCGCCAGCGTGACGTCAATCGGGTTGCGGTCCAGCGCGGCGTGGTCACCGGTTTGTAAATCGCGCAAGGCGGCCGCCGTGGCGGCATCGGGCGCAGGGGTGTCAAAACCCAACATGCCCAGACTGTCCGAGACCAAGGTGCCAGCGCCGCCGGTGGAAGTCAAGATGGCGATGCGCTTGCCATGCAAGGCCCGCCCGGTGGCCAGGGCCGCTGAGATGTCCAGCAAGTCACTGAAGGTCTGGGCGCGGATCACGCCGGTTTGGCGGAACAGTGCGTCGTACATCCGGTCGGTGCCGGCCAAGGCCCCGGTGTGCGAGACCGCGGCTTTGGCACCGGCTTCCGAGCGGCCAATTTTGAAGGCCACGATCGGCTTGCCAGCGCGTGAAGCACGCAAGGCTGCTTCGCGGAACTTGTGCGGATGCCGAATCGATTCGATGTACAAGGCAATCACGCGTGTGGCGTCGTCATCCACCAACGCGTTGATGAAGTCGGAGAGCTCCAGGTCCACCTCGTTGCTGGTGGAAATCAGTTTCGACAAACCCACCCCGCGCGCAGCAGCGCGTGACAGCAAGGAGCCCAAGATGCCGCCACTTTGCGAGACCACGCCAATGGGGCCCACCGGAAAATGGTCCATCTCTAAAGCCCCCGAGGGCGACAGCACAATGCCATCCGTCAGGTTGACCAAGCCAATGGTGTTGGGCCCTAGGATGCGCATGGTGCCTGCCGCCTCTAACAACTGCGCTTGCCTTTGGGCGCCGATGTCGCCGGTCTCGCCATAGCCACTGGCCAGCACAATCGCGCACGGTGTGCCCAGCGCGGCCAAGGCACGCACGGCTACATGGGCGCGTTCTGCGCCCAGCAAGACGATGGCCACATCGGGCACTTCAGGTAAGGCGGCAATGTCCGGGTAACAAGGCCAATCGCCGATGCGATCGAGCTTGGGGTTGACCGGGAAAATCTTGCCGGCATAACCATGTTTGAGCAGGTAGGCCGCTGGGCGGCCTGACGTTTTTTGCGGGTCTCCGGATGCGCCAATGATGGCGACACTGCGAGGCTTCAAGAGGCGGGAGATGGCCTCGGAGCGCATGTTGGCATTCATTTATTGCCCTTTCGATTTGGCCAGGAAGGCCATCACCGCGTCGCGGTGCTCGGTGCTCGTGTAGCAAATGCCCTGCGCCTGGCTGCCTTGTGCAAACACTTGTTGCGCGGGCAACTCGTAACTCTGGTTGAGAATGGTTTTGCTCAAAGCCAGCGCGGTGGCCGAGCCTTGGCTGAGTTCAGCGGCCCAGGCTTGGGCGTCGGCCAATAAACGATCGGCCGTGGTTTTGCGGTCCGCAATGCCCAAGCTCAGCGCTTCGTCGATGTCCACTTTGCGTCCTGTGAAGATCAGTTCTTTGGCTTTGACCAGACCCACGCGGCGCGGCAAAAAATACATGCCGCCGCCATCGGCAATGATGCCGCGGTGGATGTACGACCAGCTGAAGTTGGCCCACTCGTTGGCGATGATGAAGTCACACGCCATGGCCGTGTCTGCGCCTAGGCCAGAAGCCGCGCCGTTGACTGCGGCGATGACCGGCTTGGGCATGTTGTGCAACAGCATTTGCGTGTGGTGCACGCCTTGCTGGCGGTGCCATCCGTTGAAGGCAATTTCGCCCGTGGGCGCGTTCATGCGCTTTTCCATGCCGGAGATGTCGCCGCCTGCACAAAAGCCTTTGCCGGCGCCAGTCAGCACCAAGGCGCGAATGGATTTGTCGGCACTGACGTGCTCCAGCGCCTCAATGAAATCGCTGCGCATCGCATCGCTCATGGCATTGCGCTTGTCAGGGCGGTTCAGGGTCAAAGTGGCGATCTGGTTTTCCACTTGCAGGGTGACGAGTTTGTCGCTCATAGGGCTCACTTTCAATCGGGTTGGATGTTGTTTTCTTTGACGATCTTGCGCCAGCGGAGTTCTTCGGCCTTCACGTAGGCGTCCAATTCTTCGGGGCTACCGGCGCTCACGCTCAAGCCTTCTTGTTCAATTTTGTTGCGAAACTCGTCGGACTGTGCCGCTTTCTTGGCCGCCGCATTCAACTTGGCCACCACCTCTGCCGGTATGCCGGCGGGCGCATACAAGCCGTACCAGCTTTCAACGGCGTAACCAGGCACGGTCTCGGAGATGGTGGGCACGCCTTTGAGTGCGGCCGAACGCTCGGGCGAAGTGACCGCCAAGGCTCGCAGTTTGCCGGCGTCAATGAAGGCTCCCACCGCTGAGCTGGTGGCGAACATCATGTCGACCTGCCCGCCCAGCAAATCGGTCAAGGCCGGGCCTGCGCCGCGGTAGGGAATGTGGGTCATGCGCACCTTGGCCAGGTTGGTGAACATCTCTCCGGCCAGGTGGGCTGAGGTGCCATTGCCTTGCGAGGCGTAAGACAATTTTTCGGGGTTGGCCTGCGCGGCCTGAGCAATGTCTTTGACCGATTTGTAGGCGCTTGCGGTTCGAACCACCAGCACGTTGGGGCCGCGCCCGATCAGGATCACGGGCGTGAAGGCTTTGTCTGCCACATAGGGCAACTTGGGCACCATGCTCGGATTGACCGCGTGTGCAAAAGAGGCCACCACCAGGGTGTAGCCATCGGGCGCACTTTTGGCGACCGCGTCGGTGCCGATCAAGGTGCCTGCACCCGGTTTGTTTTCCACAATCACCGATTGGCCGAGCGCTTTGGCCATGCCTGCGGCCAGAGTTCGCCCGATCAGGTCGGTGCCGCCACCGGGTGAAAAAGGCACCACCAACTTGACAGTTCGCTCGGGAAAAGCAGCCTGCACAGAGGCATTCAAGCCTGCGGTCAAGGCCAGCGCCAAGCCCATCCGCTGGAACAAAACAAAGCACAAGTGCATAAAGTCTCCTGCACACAGCCGAGCGCGTGTGTGAACGTTTTCGCAAAGCATTCAGCATAGGGGATGGCAGCTGTTTTGACAGCCCCTCTATTCCACTCAGTGGAATTGTCTAAAATCCAAAATATGCCCGCAAAAAGCCTCTCGCCCCGCAATCGCTCGCTCGAACGCGGTGTGGATGTGCTGCGTGCTTTCAGGCCGGGTTCGGCCTTGCTGGGCAATGCGGAGTTGGCAGAGCGCACGGGCTTGCCGCGTTCCACGGTCAGTCGCTTGACGCAAACGCTGGTGGGCACGGGCCTGTTGCAAGTGGACCCCGCCACGCGGGCCTATCGCCTGGCACCGGCGGTGTTGACGCTGGCGCACGCCATGCGCGCGGGCTCACAAGTTTTGGCTTTGGCCTCGCCGCTGATGCGCGGCACGGCCCAGGCGCACAAGATCAATGTCGGTTTGGCCGCGCCCGATCATGACGAGATGGTCTACCTTGAATCGCACCGTTACCACCCCCGGCCCTCGCAGCGCTCGGTCGTGTCGGGTCAACGCGTGCCGATGGCCTTGACTTCTCTCGGCCGGGCGTACCTGGCCATGGCGGCACCCGCAGAGGCCAAGCCGCTGATGCAGCGTTGGCGCAAAGCACGCGGCCCGCAATGGGCAAGCTTGCAAACGGCCATCGAACAAGCGGGTCGCGATGTGATGCTCCACGGCTATTGCGCCGCGTCCTGGCAGCACGAGGTGGTGGCGCTGGCTTCGCCTTTTCAACACCAGGGCGCAGACTATGTGCTCAATGTGAGTGTGTCCACTGTCAAGCCTTTACGGCTCATGGCCCAAGAACTGGCCCCCATTTTGTTGGCGCTCAAGCTGCAAATAGTGCAAGCCTTGGCGCACAGCCAAGCGCAGTGATGTGCACCCCACTTTCACATCAACGCATACGTTGTGCTCGCCCTGAAAACGCTTTGACCGTCGTTCGCACCACGCAGATCGATTTCACCAAAGGCCATGCTCTTGCCTGCGCGCAGAACGCGGGCGGTAATGAGTGCATCCTGACCTGACAGCGGCTTGAGGAAACTGCTCGACAGTTGCACCGTGCTGCACGGGCGAAACATGCCAAAGTGGCTGATCAGGGCCAGCACCATGGCCGTGTCGGCCGCGGCCATCATCGCTTGTCCACACAGCATGCCGCCCACGCGAGAGAGTTGGTCACTTTGCGGCAGGCGCAGCGTGGCTTCGCCAGGGCCAAAGCTTTCTACACGCAGATTCAGTGCCTGTACCCAGGGTGCAAATAAATCGGCTAGGGCTTGTTGCAATTGTTCGATGGTGATGTCGGAGGAGGTCATGGTTTTTTTGTCAGTGTGGTGACCACATTTTGACGCAGAGCGTGCTCTGCGTTAAGGTCGGTGGCAATTCTTCACGCAGCAACTCTATTCATGTCCTCTTCAGAAGTTCAGGTCACGCGCCAAGGCGCAGTCACCATCGTGTCCATCAACCGCGCCCAAGCACGCAATGCGGTCGACGGCGTGACGGCCCAGCAGCTGGCCGATGCGTTTCGCGCGTTCGATGCCGACCCTGATGCCGCTGTGGCCGTGCTGCATGGCGAGCACGGCACGTTTTGCGCGGGCGCTGACCTCAAGGCTTTAAACGACGAAGCCCGTCGCAACCGCCTGGACCCTGAGGGCGATGGACCCATGGGGCCGTCGCGCATGCTGCTGTCCAAGCCCGTGGTCGCCGCCATCAGCGGGCATGCAGTGGCCGGTGGGCTGGAGCTGGCGCTGTGGTGCGACCTGCGCGTGGTCGAGCGCTCGGCCGTGCTGGGCGTTTTTTGTCGCCGTTTTGGTGTGCCGTTGATCGACGGCGGCACGGTCCGCCTGCCCCGCTTGATTGGTCTGTCGCGTGCGCTGGATTTGATCCTCACGGGCCGGGCCGTGGCCGC
>CANBWK010000153.1 GCA_947373105.1 Comamonadaceae bacterium
TCGCCAAAACCATCGTCCGCGCGGCGTTCGATGAACTCGAAGAACACCGGACCGAGTTGGGTTTGGGAGAAGATTTGCAACAACAACTTGGGTTGACCGCCTTGCGTCGAGCCGTCCAGCAAAATGCCGCGGGCTTGCAAATCCGGCACCGGCACGCCATGGCCGGGCAGGCGTTCTTCCAGCATCTCGTAGTACACATCGTTTGGCGCGGTCATCAAAGGCACGCCCGCCAATTGCAAGCGATCGACCGTGTCCACCAGGTTCTCGGTCAGCAAGGCGATGTGTTGAATGCCTTCGCCGTTGTATTGCATCAAGAACTCTTCGATTTGGCCGGCCCCTTTGGAGGACTCTTCGTTCAAGGGGATGCGGATCATGCCGTCTGGTGCTGTCATGGCTTTGGAGGTCAAACCGGTGTGCGTACCCTGGATGTCAAAGTACCGGATTTCGCGGAAGTTGAACAAGCGCTCGTAAAAGCTGGCCCAAAAGCCCATGCGGCCACGGTAAACGTTGTGCGTCAGGTGGTCGATGATTTGCAGGCCGTGGCCCACGGGATGTCGGTCCACGCCGTCGATGAATTCAAAATCGATGTCGTAAATCGACTTGCCATCTTCAAAGCGGTCAATCAAATACAGTGGTGCACCGCCAATGCCCTTGATCGCGGGCAAGCGCAACTCCATCGGCCCGGTCGGAATCTCGATAGGTTGCGCACCCAAGGCGAGCGCGCGCGCATAAGCCTTGTGCGCGTCCTTGACACGGAACGCCATGCCGCAAGCCGAGGGGCCGTGCTCTGCAGCAAAGTAGGCGGCCGCGCTGAGCGGCTCGTGGTTGACTATGAAATTGATGTGACCCTGGCGGTACAGCAGCACATTTTTTGAACGGTGCCTGGCCACCAAAGAGAAGCCCATGGCTTCAAAGACGGGGCCTAGCGTGGCCGGATCGGGCGATGCAAACTCGACAAACTCGAAGCCGCACAAACCCATTGGGTTGTCAAATAAATCAGACATGAAAACACTCCAGAAAAAAGATCAACGAAAAACCAACCTGCGTCAGTACGCAGGCGGCGCACCCGGCTTACCGCGAGTGCTGCGGGCCAGGTGAATGCCGAAGATCAAAATCTGTATAGCCATGAACTCATTTTCGTTCAGAATACGTGAGTGTGACCGCACGCCTGTTAAAACTTTGGAGTTTGTCAATGAAAAAGATAGCCACCGCCTTGAGTGCACTTCTGATGGCTGTGACCAGCACCACCCTGTGGGCGCAAGACAAATACCCCCTCCGACCGGTCACCTTGATCGTGCCGCAAACGCCCGGTGGCGCCAATGATGCGATTGCGCGCGTGCTGGCGCAAAAGCTGTCAGAGCAGACCGGCCAATCCTTTGTGGTCGAAAACCGAGCCGGCGCGGGCGGCAACGTGGGCACCGCTTTGGCGTCCAAGGCCAAGCCTGACGGGTACACCTTGCTTGTGACCGCCGACAGTGCACAAGTCATCAACCCCGCCCTGTACGCCAAACCTGGCTTTGATCCGGTCAAGGACTTTGAGCCTGTTGCGCCCTTGGCCAAGGCGGGTTATGTGTTGGTGGCCAACCCCACCTTTGCCGCCAACACCATGGCCGAGTTCATCAGCTTGGCCAAAATGCAACCGGGCAAATACGCCATCGCCTCCGCAGGCAATGGCACCTTGAACCACCTCATTGCCGAGATGCTGCAAAAAGCAGCGGACATCAAGCTGCAACACATTCCCTACAAAGGCGCGTCCTTTGCGGCCACCGATGTGGTCAGCGGTCAGGTGCCCTTGTCGGTGCAAAGCATGCCATCGTCCATTGCCTTTATCAAATCGGGCAAGCTCAAAGTGCTGGGCGTGGTGAACGAAAAACGCGTCGCCGCCCTGCCCGACGCCCCGACCATTGGCGAGACCGTCAAGGGCTTTGGCGCAACGCCTTGGTACGGCATGTTTGCCCCCGCAGGCACGTCCAAGGCCTTGACGCAATACTTGCAAAATGAAATTGGCAAAGCGCTGGACGACCCGGACGTGCGCGCCAGGTTGGCGACGCTGGGTTGCGAGCCTTTCAAAGGCACTTCAGAGCAATTGGCGGTAATCGTCAAAGACGACCTGGTGCGTTGGGCCAAGATCGTCAAAGACTCTGGCGCAACGGTGGACTGAAGCGCTGATTTAAGCGCAGACTCAAGCGCTAACAGCGCGCTCCTTTTTCAGCGACTCCCGTGCCAGGGTCGGCTCGATGGCCGTGGCCAATTCGGGATAGTGCTGGCGCCAATTCAAATCAGGGAACCTGAAGTCCAGGTACAGCAAAGCGCAAGCAACGGCAATCTGCCCGATGTGCAGCGGGCCAGCCAACACATCAGGATGTTGGTTCAGGTAGGTCAGTGATGTGCGGATCGCGTCGAGCTTGCCATTTGTCCAGTCGGCCCAACGCAAAGCTTCGGGGCGCACCATGGTTTCGTAACGGACCAGCAAGGCCGCATCCAGAATGCCGTCGCCCAAAGACTGCAAAGTCAAGGCATGCCAGCGCGCGGCGCCGCTCGCTGGAAAAAAACTGCCGCCGCCCAAGTCGTTCAGGTACTCGCAGATGACGCGGCTGTCATACAGGCCCACACCCTCATCGGTGACCAAGGTCGGAACCTTGCCCAAAGGGTTGTTGGCAATGATGTTGGCATCGCGGTTGACCGGATGCGCACTGGCCGCGAGCAGGGTGATGCGAGCGCTCAAGCCAAGTTCATCGGCGATGACCATGCATTTACGGACGTAAGGGGAAGTGGGTGCGAAGTGGAGTTTCATGGCATCAGTATTGGGGATGCGTTCAAGCGCCGCTGTCACTTAGCTGACCTGAAATCGGCTAAGTAAGACAAAACCGCTTTACCGCCATCCCAAGCTGTGCGAGGCTTGAACTTTATTTGACAAGAGGTTTTGCATGCGCAAGTTATTTTGGTTGCTCTTGGCTATCGCCATCACGGGCTGTGCCACCCGTCCAACCGCTTCTGTGGTGGAAGTGCCTTCGCAAATCACGCCCGCGCTGGCCCAGGGGCTGGCGCAAATTGGCCCTGTTGTAGCCCCCCCGCCCACCGAAAAACTCTACGCCCCGCTGGCACAGCGCGAACCCTATGCCGGTGTGCAGGTGCGCCGCGATGTGCGCTATGGCGCCGACGCACGTAACTTGCTTGATGTCTTTCAATCGCCGCAACCGCAAGCGGGCCAGCCTGTGTTGGTGTTTGTGCACGGCGGCGCCTTCATGCGTGGCGAGCGCCGCACCGGTGACAGCCCCTTTTACGACAACATCATGCTGTGGGCCGTGCGCGAGGGCATGGTCGGCGTCAACATGACCTACCGCCTGGCCCCGGCCAACCCTTGGCCGGCAGCGCAACAAGACATCCAGTCGACCCTGAAGTGGGTGCGCGAAAACATCGCGGCCAGCGGTGGCGATCCGAATCGCATCATTTTGATGGGCCATTCGGCGGGCGCAGCGCATGTGGCGCAGTATGTGGCGCACCCGCAGTTTCATGCGGCACCAGACTCCGGCCTGGCCGGTGCGGTGCTGCTCTCTGGCATTTTTGACCCCGTGACCGCTGAAGTGGGCCCGCCCTTGCAAGCCTACTTTGGCATAGACACCGCCCAGTACCCCGCCCGCTCGGCGGTGCCTGGCTTGGTGGCATCCAAAGTGCCTTTGCTGGTTGCTTATGCCGATCTGGACCCGCAAGACTTCCACAGCCAAAGCGGCCAACTGAACACCGCCCTGTGCAACGCCGGCCGGTGCCAGGGCCTCTACAAAATCATGGGTCATAGCCACATGTCGGAGGTCTATTCGATCAACTCTTCGGACACCACGGTGACGAATTTGATCAAGCAGTGGATGGATAGGTTGCGTTGAAATCAGTTCTTGTGCAACTCAGCGTTCAACTCACCCCAGCTCTTGTTGCGCGGAATGGCGTGCAAGGCGCCCGACTGTGAATCGCGGCGAAACAAGATGCCGTTTTTGCCGGACAGTTCTTTGGCTTTCATGACCGAGCCGTCGGGCATCTGCACGCGGCTGCCACCCGTGATGTAGCAACCCGCTTCGACGATGCAGTCGTCGCCCAGCGAGATGCCGATGCCGGCGTTGGCGCCCAGCAGGCAGCGCTTGCCGACCTTGATGACTTCTTTGCCGCCACCGGACAGCGTGCCCATGATGGACGCGCCGCCGCCGATGTCGCTGGCGTCATCGACCACCACGCCTGCGCTGATGCGGCCTTCGACCATGCTGGCGCCCAAGGTGCCCGCGTTGAAGTTGCAAAAGCCTTCGTGCATGACGGTGGTGCCGCTGGCCAGGTGCGCGCCCAGGCGCACGCGGTCGGCGTTGGCAATGCGCACGCCGGACGGGATCACGTAGTCGGTCATCTGTGGGAACTTGTCCACGCCCTTGACTTCGAGCACGCGGCCGCTGGCGCGGGCCTTCATGCGGGCAGCAGGCACTTCGCTCACGGCGCAAGGGCCCAAGTTGGTCCAGGCCACGTTGGCCAGCAGGCCAAAGATGCCGGTCACGTTGGCACCGTGCGGCTGAACCAAACGGTGGCTCAGCAGGTGCAAGCGCAGGTAGGCGTCGTGGGTGTCGATGGGCGCGTCAGCCAAGGACTTGATCTCGGTGCGCACCGCGACCACGGAGGTGCCGCGCACGGCGCAGGCGGTGAGCGCCTTGGCCACGTCAGCGCCCATGGCGGCGACGGCTTCGGCTTCGGTCAGGCGGGTGCTGCCGCTGGCGGCAATGCCTTCGGCCAGCTCAGGGGTGGGGTACCAGGTGTCCAGCACGGTGCCGTCAGCGGCCAGGGTGGCCAGGCCCGTGGCGCGTGCGCCGGTCGTTTGTAAAGTGCTCATGGTGTGCTCCGCAAAAATCGGCCTGCCATGAACATGCCGAGGCGGGCCTTGAAAAATCTGAAGCCGTGATTATCGGTGACTTGTCAAAGGCCCCACGGCCAGCGCCTATAACGCGGCTCAAGCGTTGACGTTCACCACCACCCGCCCGCGCACCAGGCCTGCCAGGATTTCGCTGCCTAGGCCAATGGCCTCGGCCAGACCGACTTCACGGGTCATGCGCTCCAGTTGCGCGGTGTCCAGGTCTTGGGCCAGCCGCACCCACGCGGCTTCGCGCACGGCACGCGGGGCCATCACGCTGTCGATGCCTGCCAAGGTCACGCCGCGCAAGATGAAAGGCGCGACAGAACTCGGAAAGTCCATGCCTTGCGCCAGACCGCAGGCTGTGACCACGCCGCCGTACTTGGTGCTGGCGCAGGCATTGGCCAGGGTATGGCTGCCCACGGTGTCGACTACGCCCGCCCAGCGCTCTTTGGCCAGTGGCTTGCCGGGGGCAGACAGTTCGGCCCGGTCCATGATGTCGGCTGCGCCCAGCTGGCGCAGGTAGTCGGCTTCTTGTGGTCGGCCTGTGCTGGCCACCACGCGGTGGCCCAGCTTGGCCAGCAGCGCGATCGCCACGCTGCCCACGCCACCGCCGGCACCGGTGACCAAAATGTCGCCTTTGTCCGGTGTGACGCCGTGCTTTTCAAGCGCCATCACGCACAGCATGGCGGTGTAGCCTGCGGTGCCAATCGCCATGGCCTGGCGCGGGGTGAAAGCGGCAGGCAGTTTAACCAGCCAGTCACCTTTCAGGCGCGCCTTTTGCGCCAGACCGCCGCTGTGGCTCTCGCCCACGCCCCAGCCGTTCAAAACGACTTTGTCGCCTGCTTTGAACAAAGGGTGTTGGCTCTCGGTGACGGTGCCTGCCAGGTCAATGCCGGGCGTGAGCGGGAACTTGCGCACCACCGGCGATTTGCCGGTGATGGCCAGGCCGTCTTTGTAGTTGACGGTGGAGTAATCGACTTGCACCGTCACATCGCCATCAGG
>CANBWK010000154.1 GCA_947373105.1 Comamonadaceae bacterium
GTCTTGGGTCAGCCCATCATCATTGACAACAAAGCTGGCGCGGGTGGCAACATTGGCACCGAAGCCATTGCCCGCGGCAAGCCTGATGGCTATACCTTGGGCATGGGCAACTTCGCCCCCTTAGCGGTCAACCAAGCCTTGTTCAAAAAACTCAATTTCGATCCACAAAACGACCTGACGCCCATCTGCTTGATCGAGCGCGGCCCCTTGATCTTGATGGTACGCAACGACTCGCCTTTCAAGACGGTAAAAGACATTGTGGCCGCAGCCAAAGCGGCACCAGGCAAACTCAGCTACGCCTCAGGCGGCATCGGTGGCTCACACCACTTGAGCGGCGCTTTGTTCGAGAACGCTGCGGGCATTGACATGATTCATGCACCTTACAAGAGCGGCTCAGCAGGCGCAACAGACTTGATGGGTGGCCAGGTTCACATGATGTTCGAGCAGATGTACACCGCCATGCCTGCCATCAAAGCAGGCCGGCTGCGTGCCCTGGCCATCACCAGCAAAACCCGTTCGCCTTTGGCTCCAGACATTCCGACCATGGGTGAACAAGGCTTTCCTGCAGTGGAAGTGATGAACTGGCAAGGTCTGATTGGCCCCAAAGGCATGTCTGCCGAGTTGATCAAACAACTCAATGCTGCGTGCAATAAAGCCTTGCAAGACCCCGATGTCAAAGAAAAGATTCTCAGTCAAGGCAACGAACTCGGCGGCGGCACCCCAGAACAGTTTACTGCACTGATCAAGTCAGAAGCACCCCGCTGGGCCAAGGTGGTGCGGGATGCGAAGATCGAACCGGAGTGATCTCCCAGTAAACCTGCTGGCGGATCTATGCGGCGATCAACTGCCGCATCAGATCGTTCAGGCGGGTGCCGGGTTGAATGAAATCACCCAAAATCGAAAAATGATTCAAGCCCGGCAAGGCTTCGCACAAAGGGACCGCACGAGGGCCCCAAGTTTGGTGAATCAACCGGTTCTGGCGCAAAAATTCTGCGCTCTCATCGCCACCGGCCACCGTGTAGAGCACGCGCTGGCGGGGTGATGCCCACAGCGCGGGGCTGGCCATCTTGACCTGCTTGGGGGTCAAATGCAATGAGGCTTGAATAAAAGGCGCTTTTCGCAGCGGATCCAGATCAAACAAGCCCGAGATCGACAAGGCCTTGCGCACCAGATGCGTCGGCAGTTTCTTGTCCATGGCCTTCCAATCGCAGGCCAACAGCATGGCCGCCAAATGACCGCCAGCCGAGTGTCCTGCCAAAGTGATGCGCTGCGGGTCTCCGCCATAGACCGCAATATGCCGATGTGTCCAGGCCAATGCGTGGGCCATTTGCAAACCGATATCCGGCACAGTTACAGCCTTGCCTTGAGTTTCAGGGCACAAGGCGTAGTTCACGACCACGACACAAGCCCCCATGGCGAGCAATGCAGGGGCTACAAAAGAATGGTCTGATTTGTCCAGGCTGCGCCAGTAGCCACCATGGATGAACACCACGACAGGGGCGTTGGGCTTTTGAGCCGGAAAAATATCCAGGGTTTCACTAGGGCCCTCGCCATAAGCGATGTCCAAGGTGCAAGGTAAAGCTTGCCGTGCGGCTTCAGAGGCGCTTTGCCACCGTGCGAAATGGTCCGCAAAATCGGGCACCAATGCGCGGTTGTTGTACATGCT
The DNA here is from genome assembly GCA_947373105.1 of Comamonadaceae bacterium. Lineage (GTDB taxonomy): Bacteria > Pseudomonadota > Gammaproteobacteria > Burkholderiales > Burkholderiaceae_C > Limnohabitans_A. Next base: position 1,667 of record CANBWK010000154.1, read on the forward strand.
GTCGAACCAGGCACCGGTGCCAGCACGAGGACGTTGTAAGGTTGGGCTTACTTTCATGGTCTTCTCCGAACATTGAAATAGAAACTGATCTTGACATACTTCATGTGAAGCATCTTCACAAGTGTAGTGGCTGAACACGCGACAATCTGATTTTTGGAATCAATACAAAGGAAACCCCATGTCACTCCACATCGCTGTCTTGGGCATTGGCCGCATGGGTTTGCCCATGGCCCAACGTTTGTGTCAAGCAGGGTACACGGTACATGCCTGGAACCGCAGCCCTGAGAAAGCCCAAGTGCTAGAGCCTTTGGGTGCCAGGGTACACCTCCAAGTTCAGGACGCGGTGCGCCAAGCTGATGTGGTGATCAGCCTGCTTGAAAGCGGCCCCGTGGTAACGCATGTTTTGTTTGAACTTGGCGCAGCCGAGGCGATGCGTGCGGGGTGTTTGATGATCGACATGGCCTCGATCAAACCTGCTGAAGCCCGCGATCATGCCGCGCGTTTGCAAGCCTTGGGGGTAGCCCACTTGGATGCGCCGGTCTCAGGCGGTACCGTTGGCGCCGAAGCCGGCACTTTGGCCATCATGGTGGGGGGTGAAGCGCAGGACTTTGAACAGGCCAAAGAGATTTTGCAAGTACTTGGCAAGGCCACACATGTCGGGCCCCATGGCTCAGGTCAATTGGCAAAATTAGCGAATCAAATGATTGTGGGCATCACCATCGGGGCGGTCGCCGAGGCCTTGCTTTTATGTGCCAAAGGTGGCGCTGACATGGCCAAGGTTCGCGAAGCCATTGTCGGCGGCTTTGCACAAAGCCGAATTTTAGAGTTGCATGGACAACGCATGATCGAGCGAGATTTTGCGCCGCGAGCCCGCATGACAGTGCAACTCAAAGACATGCGCAATGCGCTGGACACCGCAGAATCTCTCGAGTTTGAAGCACCCATCACCAGCTTGTTTGAGCAACTCTATGCGCAAGCCATTGACCACGGCTTGAGCGATCTGGACCATTCTGGTTTGTTTGTTGAGCTGGCTCAACGCAACGGGATGGTTTAAATTTTCATCTCCAAACGCAAAGTGACGTTCTGCCAATTGCGGGTCGTCGTGCGAGCGATTTCAGATACGCCATTGCCCATGTAACTTGACCCCGTGATGTAGTCAGACGGGGTGAGGTTACTCACTGTCAGCCGCACCGCCGTGGCTGTGGAGTAGCGCCATAAGCCATAGACATCCACCACTTTCTTGGCACCCTGGTAAGTGGTCTGAGTGTCGCTCTGGCGAATGTTGTAATCCGGGTTGTAATTGATGTTACCGCCCACCGTGAAAGGCGCACTACGAAAGCGATAGTCAGCCCCCAAATTGGCAGTCATATCAGGTTGCTGATCGAGTCGGTTGTTGGGGCCGGGCACGTCCTTGACCTGCGATCGAAAAAAGCTCATGTTGCTGCGAATATCAACGGGCCAAGCTTCAGTCCACCATTGGTTCAAACGGAACTTGGCTTCGAGCTCAATCCCCTGCGTAACGGCATCACCCACGTTTTGTGGACTGGACACCCAACGGTTTTGCCCGGGCGCCCAAGATGGATTAGACCGTTGATTGATCGTGTAGCGGATGAGGTCGGTGATGTTGCGTCTAAACACATTGGCACTGATCAAACCACCACCTTCAAAGTAGCGCTCGGCAGCCAGATCAATACCCGTGGCCAACTCGGGGCGCAAATCAGGATTGCCCACACGGTCGGGTCGGGTCGGACTGTTGGTCTCACGTGACAAAGCAGGCAAGGCCACCAGGTTGTACAGAGTCGGCGTTTTGTAGCTGCGCGTCAAGCTCATCCGAAATTGGTCACGGCTGCCGGGAACCGGCTTCCACAAGGCATGCAGCAATGGGGAAAGTACGGAGCTGGTGTTGCGCCTGAGGCCATCGCTGCTGGTGCCCGAGGTCACGATATTTTCGTACCGCAAGCCCGCATGGGCTGACCATTGTTCATTGAACTTCCATTCGTCCTGGGTATAGATTGCCCATCGCTTGGTACTGGCTTTGAGGTCACCCATATCGTCCGTCACAGAACTGTTGGCCGTCTCGTCGCGGGTCACCCCTTCATACTCCAGGCCGCTCACCAGTTGATGGCCATTTTTTAAAACCTGGGTCAGCTTGCCCGTCAAGCTCGTAGAAAGGTCCGTGAAGTCCTGGCCTTCAGCCAAGTTAAGCAGCAAGCCCGTTCCCCCTGTCGGCGCTTGATTGAAGTTGTATTTGTAGGTTGAACGACCCAAACCAAACTTCACTTCCATCAAGTCATCGGCACTCAGGCGGCGATTCCATTGGCCATTCAAGCGGGTCATCACAAAGCGGCTTTGCGTATCCAAAATCGCGCTGTCAGTGCGGCTCGAGGCCACACCACCCACCGTGTCGATTTGCCGCAAATCGGTGCGCCCATGGCTGTTGTAATCTGAATAAATCACAAAGGGCATCAACACCAGGCTGGTGCCTTGTTCTCCGCGCCACTGCAGACGGGCATTGGCATGGATGCCTTGGCGATGCCCCAAGCTGACCGTGTCACGCACGCGGTCTGAAGAAGATGCAGGCAATGCGCCGCTGGCATCAGCTGCGGCAACCGTGTGGGTAGTTGCATCGTCGGATTTTCGGCTGTCAAAAGATGACAGCGTGAAAGTGCCGTTCATCCCCTCTGTTTTGAGGTTGTGTACCCAATTGACCTGCTCTGAGACCTGACCATGCTCCAAGCTGGTGCCCAACTTGAAGTCGTCTGGATTGGCCTTTTGCCCTTCACGCAGCACAATATTGATCGTGCCAGCAATCGCACGGGCACCGGTCTCCGCCGTGGGCGCACGCATGATTTCTATCTTTTCAACCTGCTCAGGCGTCAGGCTGTCCACCGAAAAACCTGGGGGAACACGTTGGCCATCGAGCAAAATTTGGGTGTAGCCTCCGCCCATGCCCCGCATGCGAATGGCGCCTCCGCGGCCTGGAGTGCCCTGAATCGTGATGCCGGGTAAGCGTTTCAAAACCTCGCCCAAACTTGCATCGCCTTGCTTGTCGATCTCTTCGCGACCAATCACGATTTTGGCCGCTGTTGATTCACGACGCACTTGGGTGTCGTTGTCACGGTTGCTTTTGATCTCGACTTCGCCCATGGCTTGAACAGGTTCAGCTGCTGATGGACCTCTGGTTTGGGAGGCTGCGGTTGTGACCAGAGCCATGCCTAAAAGAGCGCCATAGGCACTCAAAACAAGCGGCGAATACTGGGCGCTGCCAATGGGATTGAAGTGGGTGAGTTCAGTGCGTCGCATGAACGGATTTTGACAGCACTTCAGGTCAACTCTATGACGGCTGGGTAAAGACCCGAGCCAATCAAAGTGAATGCTTAACTGGCTTCTACTAACGCGATCTTGAACAAGGCTGCCACTTTCCGCTTGGGTTTGATGTTGGCAGAGACGCTACTGCGGGCACCGCCCGTAGGCTTAGCAGACTCCCAAACGGGAGCAGCTAGATTGGAGGGGGCCTCGTAGGGTTTTTCAAAAAATGGATCACGGTTGACCGGTGCAGGTCGAAAACTTCCTCGGCGCTCTCGCTGTGAATCGATGCCATCACGCGGGTCAGAGGCTTCACGCGTGCCCCAGCGGGCAGATTCTCGACCCGAATCACGAGGAGAAGAACGTCGCTCTGAACCACGGTCCGATCCACTGCGCTCATGAGAGCGATCGCCTCGGTCATCGCCTAAATCAAGGGTCTCGATTTCCAGCTTTTTCTTAATCAGTTTTTCAATGTCGCTGACCAAACGTGTATCAGAAGGCGACACCAAAGTCACTGCCAGACCCGACGCTCCTGCCCGTCCGGTTCGGCCAATCCGGTGCACATAATCCTCGGCATTGAAGGGCACGTCAAAGTTGAATACGGCAGGTACATCTTTGATGTCCAAGCCACGCGCCGCCACGTCGGTGCAAACCAATAAATCGACTTCGCCTTGTTTGAACGCCTCAAGGGCTTTCAAACGCTCGTCTTGGGATTTGTCGCCATGCAAAGCCGTGGTTTTAAGACCTTCGCGTTCCAATGAACGGGCCAAACGGGCACAACCCAATTTGCTATTCACAAAAATGAAGGCTTGTTTGATGCCTCGACTCGTGAGCAC
>CANBWK010000155.1 GCA_947373105.1 Comamonadaceae bacterium
GTGAAGTCTTCAACAAAAAGATTGTGGATTACCTTAAATTCTCACGCGAGTTCAATGCGCAGTGCCCAGGTTTCGAGACCGATATTCATGGTTTGGTGGAGGAGGTTGGAGAAGATGGCGTGAAGCGGTATTTTGCGGATTGCGTGAAAGCTTAATCATTGAAATAAGCCTTACCGAAAAAAAGAAGCCCCCCAAATTGGGGGGCTTCTTTTTGCTAACAGCTCTGAAGAGCTGTGTTTGTCACATACAGGCCTAGAGCTTAGAACTTGTAGTCGTAATAAGCGGATATCCGAGCCGCACGCGGTGCTGTGTAGGACAGAGGCGTACTGTAAAGCGCACGGACTGCTGTTCCAGAGTTATAGCGCTCTTCGATGACTTCGACCGATTGACGGTTGAGCAGGTTAAACACATCCAACTTCAAGGTCAGGCCTTTGAGGTTTGCAGGCTGGTATGCCACGTTCAGGTCCAGCTTGGCTGTGTATGACAACTCACCTTGGGAGCCACGTGGTGTTGCCACGCCACCGCAGTAAAAGTACGCAGAGCCGTAGCCAGAGTAGTTAGTTACAGCGTTGGGGTTGGTCGAGCCAACCGCATCAGGCGCGTTACCGATACAGTTACGTGGACGGCCAGAAGCCAAAGCAACGTTGGCACCAAAGCCCCACTCTGGGTCAGCCTGGTAGTAACCAAACATTTTCAACTGGTGTTTGCGGTGGTTGGGGAGCAAACCAACTGCGTTTTTGGAAAACTCTGGATAGTCAAAGGCTTGAGTGGTTGCCACATCAGCTTGGCCTATGTCAGACAGCAATTGGCCCTCGGTGTTGCCAGAATTGCGTGACAATGTGTAGTTGATCTTGCCATACCACTTTCCATCAAATGGATGCTCAGCAAAGAAGTCCAGTGCCTGGTAAATGCGTTTGACTGGGTCAAAACCCAAATCTTTTGCTGACAGATCGACACGGCGAGCGCCTTTGCCATCACCGTAATCCATCATGAAGCTGTTTGCGACACCAGGATTGAACAATGCGCAGTTGTAGCCAGCCCAATTTGATGTGTTGACGCCGTTACGGTCTGCCCAAGCTTGGAAAGGACGGTCATCGCAATGGTCGTCAATAGCAGAGCGCAAGGTACGGTAGGTGAACTTTCCGCCGATATTCAGCCCCTTGTTGACGGCCTGTTCAAAGCCCATGGCCAGCTCATCTTGGTAATTGCCCTTCATATTGAGTGCCGCAACAGTCTGTGGATCTTTAGACTGACCAAACTCATTATTGGAAGAATAAACTGCACTGATGGGCGTTAGACCCGTGGGCTGACCATTGGCATCAACACCCGTGTAAACGAAGTTTTGCTTCGTGAATAGAGACGCACCAGCTGCACGCACAGCCACGTTGGTGGGCAATGGCACGTGGTATCGACCGGCGCTACCGAAAAGCTTCAGAGTCTGGTTCCCCAAAGCGTCAAAGGTCGCTCCTAAACGTGGTGCGATTTGGGTGGGCAGGTTGATGTAAGACTGACCGTCGCCATTTTTGTTGTTAAAGCCTTCGTTACGAAGGCCCAAAGACAACAGCAATTTGTTATTAACTTGCCAACGGTCTTCGATGTACTGCGCAGTTTGTTCGACGGAAGGCGTTGACAAGTTATTGACATAGACCTTTTGAGCGTAATAGCCTTGTGCACCATAAGGGTTGTTAACGGTCACGCTGTTGGCGGCGGCATATTTGCCATCGATCAATTCATTAGGCACACTCGATTTGAAGTATTCCCATCGGTACCCACCTGCGATTCCGCTGCCTGCGAGAGAGTTGATGGTATTTTTGTCTACACCGGCGCGCAATGTGTGTTGCTGGTTGAGTTTGTACTCCAAGTCAAAGCGCATACCCTTGTTTTTGTCCACTGCGCCGGGTACCAGTAAGTTGCCGGAGATGGTTTGCGGCTTGGCGTAAGGGCCAAGGCCCGGTACTTCGTTGGTTGTGTCCGAGATAATCTGAGGCAAAGAGGGGTTGTAACCCACGGGGTTTTGTTGGTGTGGGCTCGTGGTTTGACCCAGAACTGCCGTGAAGGTCAGGTCCTTGGTAAAGTAACCAGTGTATTTGAAGATGTCGGCTTCAGAACCTTGCTGAGACGCTACAGGTGTGGAGCCCCAGTTCACATAAGTTTGACCGCCATTTTGAACATTGGTTCTTTGTAAAGTCTTGTAGTCAAAACCAAAGTATTTCCGTGCGGACGTGTACTTGTCAGTAAGACGCGTGTATTCCAAATGATGGTCATCAGAAATGTTCCAGTCCAATTTCAACAGAGACCTTGGAACCTCTGTCGAAATTTCTTGCCATGAGGAGGACTGTGTTGAAGCAGAAGCTGTGTAGGTCGCCGAAGTATTGCCTGTGCGGATACCGCTGAAATTAGTATTAGATTTCTCACCGGAGAAATAAATGAAGAGCTTGTCCTTGATGATTGGACCGCTGAAATAGCCTGTTGTGGTGGTTGAATCGGTTGTATTTCCCTCGTTGTACATATACATCTTGTTAGCAAGTGTCGTACCGTTGTCGGCATAGTATTGATTCTTGCTTGCTGCGCGAAATCTGTCTGGGCTCCAGGTGATGCCACCACCGGCCTTGAACTCATTAGAACCACTCTTGGTGATGATGTTGACCACGCCGCCAGTGGATCGGCCGAATTCAGCACCATAACCACCTGTAAGGACTTGCGCCTGCGCGATGGAGTTGAAGGGCAGTTGCGAGAAGCCCACTTGTGTCAAGGAGTTTGTGACAGGGAAACCGTTGATGTAGTAAGCGTTTTCTGATGCGCTGGAGCCGCCAAAGCTGGGGGCGTTTGAGCCGCCATAGCGAGAGTCACCGCTCGTCGTGTTGGGTGCCAGCTGAATGATGGCGCCCACGTTGTTTGCCACGGGAATTCGTTGCAGCTCCTTGGCTGTGAAAATGGTTGTGGAGCCCATTTCCGTCATGTCCAATTTTTTAGCGATTTGTGTGCCTGTCACCACGACGGTGTCAGCAAACGAAATTTCAGTGCCCTGACCGATACGGACTTCAACATCAGGGTTGCTGTTGACAACCTTACCATCTTTCAGTACCTGTACAGAGTAGCTTCCGACTGGGAGGGCGCCAAGGCTGAAGCGGCCAGAGCTGTCAAGGTTTACAGAACGTTTGAAGCCGGTTTCCGTATTGGTCAAAACCAACGTGCTTTCAGATGCGGCCGTACCGTAAACGGTACCTGTGGCGTTGGATTGGGCGAAGGATGTTCCAATCGTGCCTGCGCTGATCAGTGCGGCACCAAAAGCAACATTCAGAGCCTGATTGAGAAATTTTTGTGTGAACAGCGATGTTCGTTTTGAATTTTGCAATTTCTACTCCTTTATTGATAATTCAAGCCTCTATTAAAGCCATTTATGTCAGGATTGTGAATAGAAATTTGCAGACTGTTGTTTTTATTGAAGGTAATATTATTTTATAAAATTTAGTTATTTTTAATTTAAATATGCATATTAATTTGTATTTTATTATTTTAAAGATAAGAATTTTTATTATTGAAGTGACTTTAACTTGGGCGGATTCAATCGCCCGATATCCCACCCACAACCTGACTAAAACCCCCATCCACATAGACGATTTCAGCACTCACACCGCCAGCCAGATCACTCAGCAAAAACGCAGCAACGTTGCCAACGTCCTCGATAGTCACGTTGCGGCGGATCGGTGCTTTTTGCGCAACGGCGCTCAAAATTTTCCCAAAATCCTTGATGCCACTGGCGGCCAAGGTTTTGATGGGGCCAGCACTGATGCCATTGACGCGCATTTTTTTGGGGCCTAAGGACTCTGCAAGGTAGCGAACAGAGGCTTCCAAGCTGGCTTTGGCCAAACCCATGGTGTTGTAGTTGGGGACGACTTTCATGGCGCCCAAATACGACAGTGTCAGCAAGGCCGCGTTGTCCCGCAAAAAGGGCAAGGCCGCCTTGGCCATGGCGGGAAAGCTGTAGGCGCTGATGTCATGCGCTATTTTGTAGCCCTCACGGCTTAAGCCCTCCAGGAAATCACCCGAGATGGCATCGCGAGGTGCAAAACCAATGGCATGGACAAAACCATCAAACTGAGGCCAATGGGAAGACAGGCCTGCAAACAATTGTTCAATCTGAGCATCGTCACCGACATCGCAGTCAAAGATCAACTTGGAGTCAAAGTCTGCGGCAAACTCAGTGATGCGTTCTTTGAATCGCTCGCCCACATAGCTGAAGGCCAGTTCTGCACCTTGCGCGTGACATGCCTTGGCAATTCCATAGGCAATGGAACGGTTTGACAGAACGCCTGTGATGAGTAATTTTTTACCAGAAAGAAAGCCCATGGTGTCTCTTAGAAGGGTTGCAACCCCTCTATTTTGACATGGCAATTTTCTGCCGACGATATGTGTCTTTTCATACCCGCAGGATTGCGGATGACAGCGTAAATCGAATTTTAATTGTTTTAAAAGACCTCTTTTCAAGCGGCATGAGGGGGTAAAACCCTTCCAAATCAAGCATTTATAGATTACAATGCGAGCTTCACGACCAAACGGGCGGGTTTTCACCGCCCGTTTTTTTTGGTCGCTACATTGTCGAAACCTTCAGAAAAGACCAAATTCGCGTGGCTTTACAGCAGATTGTTGAAGAAACCGTAACAGGATTAGGCTATGACCTGGTAGAGATAGAGCGCTCTGCTGGAGGCCTTTTGCGGATCACGATCGACTGGCCTTGGCAAGAAGGTTTGGAGCCTTCTATCACGGTGGAAGACTGCGAAAAAGTTAATAGACAACTGCAGTTTTCTCTTGAGGTGGATGGTGTCGAGTACAACCGATTGGAGATCTCATCTCCCGGAATAGACCGACCTTTGCGCAATGACACGGATTTCAAGCGTTTTGTCGGCCATTTGATCGACATCACGCTAAAGGCCCCCATGGGCGAGGCCGCAGCGGGCTTGGTGAACGCCAGTCGCAAAAAGTTTCGCGGTACCTTGGAGTATTTGGAGGGGACTTCAGAGAGTGAAGTTCAGTCTGATAAGCCGGTGCAGTGGCAAGTCGTCTGGAGTGATGCGCCTGAAGTTAAACCAGGGCAGCGCGTGAGCAAGAAGCGTGTGTTGCCGCCTTTGCAGGCTCTAGGTTTTACGCGTGACGAATTACGTGAGGCGCGTTTGGCGCCGGTTGTTGACTTCAAGGGGCGTAAGCCCAAGTTGCCGGATGAAACGCCGGCACAAGAGTGATGAATTCGGTCTGCAACATGATGTTGCAGTCCTTGTAAACAGTTATAGGAGAGTAGTGGCATGAATCGCGAAATGTTGATGCTTGTAGAAGCTATTTCACGTGAGAAAAACGTGGAGAGAGATGTTGTATTTGGTGCTGTGGAATCGGCCTTGGCCCAAGCGACCAAAAAACTTCACGAAGGTGATGTGGACATTCGCGTGGCCATTGACCGTGACAGCGGAAATTACGAAACCTTCCGCCGTTGGCACGTTGTGCCCGATGAGGCTGGTTTGCAATTGCCTGATCAGGAAATTTTGCTATTTGAAGCGCTTGAACAAATTCCGGATATCGAAGTAGACGAGTACATCGAGGAGTCGGTAGAGTCTTTGCCTATTGGTCGGATTGGCGCGATGGTGGCTAAGCAAGTGATTTTGCAAAAAATTCGCGATGCCGAACGTGAAATGCTCTTGAATGACTTCATGTCTCGTGGTGAGAAGATCTTGGTCGGCACCGTTAAGCGCATGGACAAAGGCGACATCATCGTTGAAGCCGGTCGTGTTGAAGGGCGTCTTCG
>CANBWK010000156.1 GCA_947373105.1 Comamonadaceae bacterium
ACTCAAAGCGCACGAGACATCAGACTGCGTCATCTTGTCCAGCATCGGCCCCGACTTTTGCACAGGCCGCATTCGCGATGCCGGCACCCCCGCCTCGCCCGAAGCCTATACGCGCCGCCCGGAATACGACAATATCTTTAACAGCTATAAAGCCTTGCGCAGCTGTCAAGTGCCCGTGATTGGGGTGATTGAAGGCCGATGCATGGGCTTTGGCACCGCCATTGCTTCACTGTGTGACGTGTCCTTTGCCAGCGACAAAGCCACCTTCAATATCCCGGAAATTGCGCACAACGTAATGCCCACCATGGTCATGTCGGCGATTTACGACCGCATGAATCGCAATGCCATTTTGTACATGGCCTACTCGTGCGACTTCATCAGCGCAGTGCAGGCCCAAAGCTATGGCATCGTCAGCAATGTGGTCGCCGCCGATCAACTGCAAGCTGAGGTCGACCGCTTCACCGGCCTGTTGCTCAGCCGCCCACGTCCCGCCATATTGGGCCTCAAAGAGTACTTGCGCGTCGCGCCACGCATGGATGAACAAGGCGCAATCGACTACGCTCGCAGCATCCACTCGATGGTCAATACAGCCGCCGAGATGAAGAAAAAAGCACATTGAGACCACCATGGAAATCACGGGTCAACAAAGTATCCCAGCGCCACGCCATCAGGTCTGGCAAGCTCTCAATGACCCTGTCATTCTGAAGGTCTGCTTGCCAGGTTGTGAATCAGTCGGGTTGGTCAACCCGGATGAATTCCAGGTCGTCATTAAAACCGTGATCGGCCCGCTGCGCGCACGTTTTCAGGGAAGCCTGAAAATTGCAGAGGCCCACCCGCCTGAGTCGTGTGTGATGCATTTTGAAGGCCAGGGCGGTGCGGTTGGATTTGGCAAAGGCACCGCCTCAGTGACTTTGAAAGAAACCCCTGGAGGCACCGAGTTGTCCTACGTGGCCCAAGCCCAGATTGGCGGCAAGTTAGCACAAGTGGGCTCACGTTTGATTGACAGCGTGGCCAAGAAAATGGCGGATGACTTTTTCAAAGCCTTCAAGCAATCGCTCTCGCCCGAACCAGCCGGCGCCGCGTCAGTGGTTCCATCGCAAAGTGCAGCCTCAAACAGTCCCTCTGTAAAGTCAAAAGAAGCCAACAAACCTACCTCGGCCAACACGTCACTGACGTCCCATTCAACAACTGCCGAGCACATGGTGCCTGGATGGTGGTTGATACCCGCCGCTGTTCTGGGTGCCTTGATTGCCATCGCAGGCGCCCATTGGATTCATTGATGGCATTGCCACTGAAAGAAGATACATGAATGCATACATTTCTCGCCGCGATCTGCTGATCGCTGGCGGCACTGCGGCCTTGCTGGGCACAGCCAGAGCGCAAGTGCCTTTAACAGGCAAAGTGGTCAAATTGATTGTGGGTTTTCCTGCAGGACAAGCCACGGACATGGTGACCCGTGTTTTGGCCGAGCGTTTGCGGGCCATCACTGGCGACAACTACGTGGTCGAAAACCGGCCCGGACAAGGTGGCAGTTTGGCTTTGAGTCAACTGGCCAAATCGGCGCCCAACGGCAGCACCATGATGATCGCCCACATGTCAGCTGCAGCCACAAACCCTCACATCTATCAAACAGTGGGTTATGACACTCTGAAAGACTTTGAGGCCGTGGGTTTATTGGGGGACCTGCCTTTTGTTCTGGTGTGCAACCCCGCCCTGCCGGTGAACAATCTGAAAGACCTGATTGCCTACGCCAAAGCCAACCCCGACAAACTGAACAATGCCTCTTCTGGCAACGGCACGGTCTCGCATTTGGCCATGGAAGAAATCAAACGCAAAGCCGGATTGAAGATCACGCATATTCCCTACAAAGGCAGCGTGGCGGGTTTAACGGATGTCATTTCTGGCAACGTGTCCATGGCGCTAGAGACCGCCTCGGCCGTGAAAACACATGTGGAGTCTGGCCGATTGCGGGCCATTGCGGCGGGCAGCGCCAAACGTTTGAGCGGTGTGTTCTCCAATGTGCCCACCTTGATCGAGCAAGGTTTTGCAGACTTCACCGCGACCACCTGGTTGATGGCACTGTACCCGGCAGGGACGCCCAAAGCCACTGTAAACGGCACCTATGCGGCCTTGAACCAATTGGCCAGCAACGCTGAATTTGAACAGAAATTATTGTCGCTCGGTTTGTTGCCGCGTCATAGCAAAAGCCCTGAAGAAGCGGCCAATTACCTGCGCAGCGAATTCTCCAACTGGGGCGAAATCGTCAAGCGCAGTGGTCTCGAAAAAGAAGTTTGAAATCACACAAAAAATCGTTGGAGACACAAATGACCCTGCCCAACAGGCCTTTTCTCAAATGGTTCAGCGCACTGATGCTGTGGGGTTTGGCTGTATCGTGCGGGGCGCAGCCCCTGATGCAATATGACAAAGCAGACCGTGCAGAGAAACTGCAAGAAGCGGCCAAAACCGAAGGCACGCTGACGCTGTACACCGCCTTTCGCCCGCAAGATTTGCCGACGATCATTGCCCCTTTTGAAGCCAAGTTTGGCATCAAAGTCAAAGCATGGCGCTCAGGTAGCAACAACGTGACACAGCGTGTGGTGCGCGAAGCTGCTGGCCGTCGCCCCGAGGTGGACTTGATCATGATGCCTGCCAGTGAAATGGCATTTGTATGGCGCGAAAAAATCTTGCAGCCAGTGCTCTCGCCTTTTCACAAAGACTTGATTGCCAGCGCCGTGCCAGCTCACAATTCTTGGGCCAACGCCTTCATGAACGTGACGGTGCACTCGTACAACACCAACCTGTACAAAAAAGACGACCTGCCCAAAAGCTACGCTGACCTGCTCAACCCCAAGTGGAAAGGCAACCTGGGCGTGGAGACCAAAGCCGAAGAATGGTTTGCCAAGGTCGTCACCAGCATGGGCGAAGAAAAAGGTCTCAAACTGTTCAAAGACATCGTTGCGCAAAACGGCATGTCTGCTCGCCTGGGCGCATCGCTTTTACACAACTTGGTCATCGCAGGCGAAGTCCCCTTGGCTTTGACGGTCTACATCGATTTACCCGAAAAAGACAAGCGGGCGGGTAAACCGGTGGACTGGTTTGCCATGTCCCCGGTCGTTGCGCAAGGTTTTGCCATGGGCGTGGCACAAAAAGCCCAACACCCCAATGCCGCTCTGCTTTTTTACGACTACATGCTGTCGCCTGAGACCCAAAAACTGCTGTCCTCCCTCCACTACTACCCGGTCAACAGCAAGGTCACTTCGCCCTACCCTGATTTGAAAATCGAAGCGGTTGACCCGGTCGCCACCATCGACAGCTATGCCAAGTGGAGCAAGTTGTTTGAAGACATCGTCACCAAAAACACCAAATAAACAGAAAGACGCCGCATGACCAAAGCCACACCATCCAAAGCCACTGTAAAAACAAAATCAGCCCCCAAGCGGGCCTACCGCGATCTGCATGAGCACCTGAAAGCTTTGGACGCTGCCGGTTTACTCATCACTGTGGACCGACCGATCAACAAAGACACCGAGCTACACCCCTTGGTACGCTGGCAATTCAGGGGCGGTATAGCCGAGCCGGATCGCAAAGCTTTTTTGTTCACCAACGTGGTCAACGGCAAAGGCAAAAAATACAGCATTCCTGTGGTGGTGGGCGCTCTGGCGGCCAACCGCGAGATTTACAGCATGGGCATGGGCTGCAAAATCGAAGACATTGGCGCCACATGGACGCACGCCATCAGCCACCCGATCAAACCCAACGTGGTGACAGACGCGCCTTGCCATGACATTGTGGTGCAAGGCAAAGACCTGCTTAAACCTGGTATGGGTATTGACAGTTTGCCGATCCCGATCTCGACTCCGGGTTGGGACAATGCGCCCTACACCACCCTGTCGCAGTACATCACCAAAGACCCTGAAACCGGCATTCAGAACATGGGGATTTACCGAGGCCAGGTCAAGTCGCCGACCCGCTTGGGCATGAACCCCTCACTGGAAAACCAACCCGGCATCTACACCCATTGGGAAAAAGCCAAGGCCAAAGGTCAAAAATTGGCGGCAGCGGTGATTTTGGGTTGCCCTCCCAGTGTGGCCTTTACCTCCGCACAAAAACTCTCCGAAGACACCGATGAGTTGGACGTGGCTGGCGGCCTGGCCGGCGCGCCCATCAACGTGGTCAAGTGCAAGACGGTGGACTTGATGGTGCCCGCAGAAGCCGAAATCGTGATTGAAGGCTATATCAACACCGAATGGCTGGAGCCTGAAGCGCCCTTTGGCGAATCTCATGGCCACGTGAATTTGCAAGAGTTCAATGCCTATATGGAAGTGACCGCCATCACGCGCCGCAAAGACGCTATTTTGACATCCATCATTTCGCAGGTAACACCCTCCGAGTCAAGCTTGATCAAACGCGTGGCGCTGGAGCCTGTCTTTTTGAACCATCTTAAAAAACAATTGGGGATCAAGGGCGTGGTCAAAGTGTCCATGCACGAACCCCTCACCAACTTGCGCAAAGTGCTGGTGGTGGTCGTCAAGCGAAACACGCCGCCCACCGAGGTGTGGCGTGCGCTCTACGGTGCAGCGGCTCTGTTGCGCTCGGGGGGGAAAATGGTCGTGGCCGTCAATGAAGACATCGACCCCGACAATGCCGACGCCTTGCTGTGGGCCATGAGTTACCGTGCCAATTTTGCGCTGGACCTGCAGGTGCTGCAAGGTCGAGACCCTGGCCACGGCCCGCGCAGTCAACGCAATGGCGGTGTGGATGGCTCCCTGTTGATCGATGCGACACTCAAAGACGACTTCCCGCCCATTGCCTTGCCTAAGCGCGAGTTCATGGAGAACGCCAAAGCCATCTGGGAGGAGCTGAACCTGCCCAAACTCAAGCCCGAAGCGCCCTGGTTCGGCTATTCACTTGGCGATTGGAGCGAGCGCAATGAACAAATGGCGCAACGTGCCGTCAAAGGGGACTACTTCATCACTGGCGAAGAGATTGCCAAACAGCGCCGCCGCGACGTGCCAATGAACACCGAAATTAAGCATGTGATGACTGAACAAGGTCTGCTCGGAAAGGTCATTGAAAATAAGGCAAAAGCCAAAGCCAAGATCAAGACAAAGGCAGCCCTCAAAACCAAAAAATAAACCTCTATTTGGTGAATATCAGACAATTCATTTTTGACTCAATTTTTTGAGCAGCAGGACAGCGCATGGAAAGCCCAGAACAAAATCAAATCTTGACTCAAGTCGGTCGCGGCACCCCGATGGGTGAATTGATGCGCCGCTATTGGCAGCCGATTGGCGCAGCGGTTGAGATGAAAGACAAGTGGACAAAAAAGATTCGCTTACTGGGCGAAAATTTGGTGTTGTTCAAAGACCGCCAAGGCCACTTGGGCTTGATTGCCGAGCAATGCCCTCACCGCCGCGCTTCATTTGCCCACGGCATACCCACTGAAAATGGCATTCGCTGCCCTTACCATGGTTGGGAGTTCAGCTCTCAAGGCAAGTGCTTGAACCAACCCAATGAAAAAGACAACCCGGCCTTTCGGGACACCGTTTCAACCGATGCCTATCCAGTTGAAGAACTCGGTGGCATGCTGTTCGCTTACATGGGGCCCCAACCACAACCCCTGCTGCCTCGCTTTGACGGCTTTGTGGCCGAAGGCACCATCCGCATGATGGGCCG
>CANBWK010000157.1 GCA_947373105.1 Comamonadaceae bacterium
CACGTCTACATCCACGGTCTGGTGCTCGACGCCCAAGGCAAAAAGATGAGCAAGTCCGAAGGCAACGTGCTCGACCCGGTCGACTTGATCGACGGCATCACCCTCGAACCCCTGTTGGACAAACGCACCCAAGGTCTGCGCAAGCCCGAGACCGCGCCCAAGGTGCGCAAGCAAACCGAAAAAGAATTCCCTGAAGGCATCCCGGCCTACGGCGCTGATGCGCTGCGCTTCACCTTCTCGGCACTCGCCAGCTTGGGCCGCAGCATCAACTTCGACTCCAAGCGCTGCGAGGGTTACCGCAACTTCTGCAACAAACTGTGGAACGCCACCCGCTTTGTGCTGATGAACTGCGAAGGCCAAGACTGTGGCCTCAAGGAACACACCAAAGCCGAATGCCAGCCCGGCGGACCCGCCTACGGCTACATGCACTTCAGCCAAGCTGACCGATGGATAGCTTCAGTGCTGCAGCAAACCGAAGCCGAAGTGGCCAAAGGCTTTGCCGAGTACCGCCTCGACAACGTGGCCAACACGATTTACGACTTCGTCTGGAACGAATACTGCGACTGGTACCTCGAAATCGCCAAAGTGCAAATCCAGACGGGCGATGCGTCGCAGCAACGTGCCACCCGCCGCACTCTGATCCGCACACTCGAAGCCATTTTGCGTTTGGCCCATCCGATCATTCCCTTCATCACGGAAGAACTGTGGCAAAAAGTCGCACCTGTTGCAGGCATGCCTGGGCCCTCGGTCAGCATCGCTCGCTACCCCGAAGCGCAGCTGAACAAGATCGACGAGCAAGCCATTGCCAACGTCCTGAAGCTCAAATCGCTGGTAGACGCCTGCCGCAATTTGCGCGGAGAAATGAACGTTTCTCCTGCCACCAAAATGCCGCTTTTTGCCCTGGGTGATGCCGAGTTCATGCGCGCCAATGCGGCGGTGCTGCAATCGCTTGCCAAGCTGAGTGAAGTCAAAGTTTTTGAAGACGAGGCCGCGTGGCAAGTTGCAGCCCAATCGGCCCCCGTGGCCATGGTGGGTGGCGCTCGCATGTGTTTGTTCATTGAAGTCGACGTCGCTGCGGAAAAGATTCGCCTGGGCAAAGAGATCACTCGACTCGAAGGCGAGATTGTGAAAGCAAAAACCAAACTGGGCAATGAAGCCTTTGTGGCCAAAGCACCGCCTGCTGTGATTGAACTCGAGAAAAAACGTGTCACCGATTTTTCAGACACCGTCGTTAAGATGCGTGGTCAACTGGCCCGACTGGCTTAATTCCTACATTTTTAAGCGATCACTCCTCATGACCAACAACATCATTCGCAAGGCTGTTTTTCCTGTCGCAGGTTTGGGAACACGGTTTTTACCTGCGACCAAAGCAGCGCCTAAGGAAATGCTTCCGGTGGTCGACAAGCCCTTGATTCAATACGCCGTTGAAGAAGCCTATGCGGCTGGAGTGCGGCACATGATCTTTGTAACGGGCCGCAGCAAACGCGCCATTGAAGACCACTTTGACACGGCCTACGAACTCGAAAACGAACTCGAGTACGCAAACAAAGAAGAGCTGCTGGCGCTGGTGCGCTCGGTACAACCTGATGACATGGTCTGCGCCTATGTGCGTCAAAACCGCATGTTGGGTTTGGGACACGCCGTTTTGTGCGCTGAACCTTTGGTGGGTAATGAACCCTTTGCGGTGCTGTTGGCCGACGATTTGATGATCGGTAAAGCCGATGGCCCCAGCGTGTTGACCCAAATGGCGACAGCATTTCGTCAACAAGGTCGCTCCATTTTGGCTGTGCAAGAAGTGCCCCTGGATCAAACGCGCCGTTATGGCATCGTGGCCGGAGAACCCGCGGGCAAACAGCTCATTCGTGTCGAAAAAATCGTTGAAAAACCTGCGCCTGAAAATGCGCCATCTCGCATGGGTGTGGCCGGTCGCTACATTTTGACGCCGGGTATCTTTGACGAAATCCGCAACCAGCCCACCGGCGTCGGAGGGGAGATTCAACTGACAGATGCCATCGCCCGCCTCATGGCGCGTGAGGCCGTCTATGCCTTCCAATACGAAGGCAAACGCTACGACTGCGGCAGCAAAGAAGGGTTTCTTGAAGCCACCGTCGAACTGGCTTTGCAACACCCCCAAGTTGGCGAATCGTTTCGCCAGTACCTCAAGGGCTTAACTCTTTGATCAGCGACGGCGCAAGTTGAAGATGAACTGATCACCTTCAGCGGTGCTGGACACCAGTTCATTGCCCGTCTGACGCGCAAAGGCTTCAAAGTCGCGTACAGAGCCGGGGTCGGTCGCACGCACTTGCAGCACCTGACCGCTCAGCATGTCAGTCAATGCCTTCTTGGCTTTCAAGATGGGCAAGGGGCAGTTCAGACCGCAGGTGTCCACTTCTTTGTCAAAGCTCATGCCGGCTTGTCCTGATTGCCGTAACGCTCTTCCCAACTCATAAAGCGGGGCTCGATGCCGATGCTGCGCAACCAGTCGCCCACCGCATAGCCGGTGCCTGCAGGCCAGCAAATGATGTCCTCAGGTTTGTACATTTGGTATTCAGCCAACTCAGGCGACAAACGGACTTCTCCATGCGCCATGGCATGGTAGGCAATGATGACCTGGTTCATCCGCTTGAACTCGTAAGCCCCAACCAATTTCAATGCGCTCACGGTCAAGTTGGTTTCTTCGGCAATCTCGCGCGCGATGCCTTCTTCAGGGGACTCGCCGGCCTCCATGAAACCCGTGATCAATGCAAAACGTCGACCGGGCCAGGCCGCATTGCGGGCCAACAAAATTTCGTCGCCCACTTGAACTATTCCCGCCAGGACAGGCGTCGGATTATTCCAGTGCGTATAACCACAACCAGGGCAACGCAGGCGCATTTTTTCACCACCATCCTCCATTTGCGCAATCCATTCCAATGGCGAGGCACACATGGGGCAAAAACGAAATTCAGACATGAAAAACTTTCTGGAAATGAACGACGCCACCTGAATATTCAGGCAGGAAAAACACCGGTGGACAGATAACGATCGCCACGGTCGCAAACGATAAACACGATCACCGCATTGCGTGCAGTCAGAGAAATTTGCTGCGCCACCCAGCAGGCACCCGCCGCGGAAACACCCGCGAATATGCCTTCACTGCGGGCCATTTGGCGACACGTTTCTTCGGCATCGCCTTGACTGACCAACACCAATTCATCCACAGTGCTGGGGTCATAAATTTTGGGTAAATATTCTTCGGGCCATTTGCGAATACCGGGGATGCGCGAGCCTTCAGAAGGCTGCGCGCCAATGATGCGAATGGCGGGGTTCTTTTCTTTGAGGAACCTCGACACCCCAGTGATGGTGCCGGTGGTACCCATGGCGCTTACAAAATGCGTGATCTTGCCGCCGGTTTGCTCCCAGATTTCGGGGCCGGTGGTTTCGTAGTGAATGCGGGGGTTATCGGGATTGGAAAATTGATCCAGGATGCGGCCCTTGCCTTGTGCGGCCATGCTGTCGGCCAGGTCACGGGCGTATTCCATGCCGCCACTTTTGGGCGTCAGAATCAACTCGGCGCCAAAAGCCTTCATGGTCTGCGCACGCTCTATCGACAAGTCCTCCGGCATGATCAGAATCATGCGGTAACCCTTGATGGCCGCCGCCATGGCCAACGCAATGCCGGTGTTACCTGAGGTGGCTTCAATCAAGGTGTCACCCGGTTGGATCTCACCTCGCTCTTGGGCGCGCTGGATCATGGACAAAGCGGGGCGGTCTTTAACGGAACCGGCTGGATTATTGCCTTCGAGCTTGCCCAAAATCACATTGCCATGCGCTAAAGCATTTTCGGCACCGAGTCTCTGCAATGCAACCAGCGGCGTTTGACCAATTGCATCTTCAATGGTTTGAAATTTCATGGGCTCCACTGTGCCATATTTCAGGCAACTGCATGCAGACAGGGCCGATTTAAGCAGGTGAAGGCGATTGGTACAATCTTTTACACCTAGATTTCATTCGAACGCACTGCGTCGTTCATTCTGCCTTTGTCAGATTTTTACCTTTGAGACCTCCATGCAACCCACAATCAAACCCAACAATCCCAACTTTTCTTCAGGCCCTTGTGCCAAGCGCCCTGGCTATGACGTCAGCGCCTTGACACTCGACACCCTAGGCCGCTCGCATCGCTCCGCAGTGGGTAAAAAAGCGTTGGGGTTGGCTTGCTCTGAAACAGCGCGAATTCTGGGTCTCCCTGAAGGCTACCGCGTGGCGGTGGTGCCCGGCTCAGATACCGGTGCGATTGAAATGGCCATGTGGTCCATGCTCGGCGCTCGGGGGGTGGACGTGCTGGAATGGGAATCCTTCAGCGCAGGCTGGGTCACTGACATCGTCAAGCAACTCAAGCTGCCCCATGTGAACGTGCTGAAAGCCGATTACGGCGATATCACCGATTTTGCGCCGGTCAACTTCGACAATGACGTGGTGTTTGTCTGGAATGGCACCACCTCGGGCGTCAAGGTGCCTGATGGCGACTGGATCCCAGCCAACCGAGCAGGTCTGACGATTTGCGACGCTACGTCTGCTGTGTTTGCCATGGACATGCCCTGGGACAAGCTCGATGTAGTGACCTACTCTTGGCAAAAGGTTTTGGGCGGTGAAGGCGGCCACGGCATGTTGATCTTGAGCCCTCGCGCTGTTGAACGCATCGAGGCCTACAACCCCGCTTGGCCTATGCCCAAGGTGTTCCGCATGAAGTCGGGCGGCAAGCTGATTGAAGGTTTGTTCAAAGGTGAAACCATCAACACCCCCTCCATGCTGTGCGTGGCAGACTATCTGGACGCATTGAAATGGGCCGAGAGCATCGGTGGCGTCAAAGGCACTATTGCACGCAGCGAAGCCAACCTCAAAGTCATTGAAGACTTTGTGGCGGCGAACGACTGGATTTCTTTCTTGTCAAAATCCAAAACCACCCGCTCCAACACCAGCGTGTGCTTGACGGTGAAGGCGACCGAAGATCAGGTCAAGAAAATGGCCAAGTTGCTCGAATCAGAAAGCGTTGCCTATGACATTGGCGCCTACAAAGATGCACCTGCAGGGCTGCGCATCTGGTGCGGTGCCACGGTTGAGCAGTCCGACTTGCAGGCACTGATGCCCTGGTTGACTTGGGCTTATGGGCAGGTCACACAATCCGTTTCAGCCTGAAACACCCCTTCAATAAGCATGGGCAGTTAACCCACTATTCTTATGTACAAAGTCAGAACTTACAACCAAATCTCCGTGAAGGGGCTGGACCGTTTTCCACGCCAGTCCTATGAGGTGGGGAGTGACATTGGCCACCCTGATGCCTTCTTGCTTCGCAGCCAGAAGCTTCAAGGCGTAGAAGTACCTAAGAGCTTACTGGCCGCCGCACGCGCAGGTGCCGGCGTTAACAACGTGCCCATTGCCGAATACAGCAAACTGGGTGTGGTGGTGTTCAACACACCCGGTGCCAATGCCAATGCGGTCAAGGAGTTGGTGATGGCAGGCATGCTCTTGGCCACACGCGGCATCTTGCCGGGCATGGCCTATGTGAACTCGCTCACCCACATGAATGATGCGGCGGAAATGGCCGCCTTGCTGGAGAAAGAAAAATCACGCTTTGC
>CANBWK010000158.1 GCA_947373105.1 Comamonadaceae bacterium
CAGCAGGTGAACGAACGATTGAACAGTGTCGATTTGCCTTTGGGTTCTCAGGTGAATGTGGCACCCAATGCAACGCCTGTCGGTGAGGTGATGCGGTACCGTTTACGCGGTGACGGTCAAACCTCAACCGAGTTGCGTTCGATTGAAGACTGGGTGGTGGAAAGGGGTCTGCGCACCGTACCTGGTGTGGCCGATGTCGTTGCAATGGGGGGCTTCATCAAGCAATATGAAGTGCAACCCGATTTGGACAAATTGCGTGCTTACAAATTGAGCATGCAAAATCTCTTGGACGCCTTGGGTCGAGGCAACTCCAATGCGGGGGGCAGCTATGTCGCACAAGGTGCGCAACAGTTTGCGATTCGCGGTATTGGCTTGCTCAGCTCAGTAGAAGACATTGGAAAAATCGTCGTCACAGCGCGCAACGGCACACCCATTTTAATTCGTGATATTGCACACATCAAAATAGGTGCCATTCCCCGTTTGGGTGTGGTGGGCCAAGACGATGACGATGATGTGGTGACGGGCATTGTGATCATGCGCAAAGGAGAGAATCCCAGCGTCGTGCTCAAAGGCGTGAAAGAAAAAATCGCCGAACTCAATACCAAGGGCATGCCCAAGGGCGTTCAGATCGTTCCTTTCTATGACCGCACTTGGTTGATGGCCAAAACCCTGACCACTGTGTTCAAAAATTTGGTCGAAGGTGCTTTGCTGGTGTCCTTGGTGCTTTATATTTTCTTGTCCAATATGCGTGCCAGCTTGGCCGTGGTCGTTGTAATCCCCTTGGCCTTGTTGTCCACATTCCTGGGTCTGAAGATCATGGGCGTGCCGGCCAACTTGCTCAGTTTGGGCGCCATGGACTTTGGCATCATTGTGGATGGTGCTGTTATTGTGATTGAAAACATCATGCACCGACTCGCTCAAAACCGCGAAGACATGAGCGAGAACGAACGCCGCGAGGTGATCCTGAATGCGACCAATGAGGTGGGCCGGCCGACTTTGTTTTCAATGTTGATCATCATTGCTGCGCACATACCGATATTTGCTTTGCAACGTCACGAAGGACGCATTTTCCAGCCAATGGCTTTGTCCGTCACCACCGCCTTGGTCGGGTCTTTGATTTTCTCGCTGACCCTGGTGCCTTTGTTGGCTTACTGGATGCTGCGGAAAAAACTGCCGCATGGCGACAACAAATTGGTGGCCAGTTTGAAGGGCCTGTATGCCCCTATTTTGAATTGGTCGCTGATCCATCGCAAGCAAGTTGTGATCATTGCGTTGACACTGTTCGGCTTGGCCATGGGCGCCGCTTCCCGGTTGGGTTCCGAGTTTTTACCTGAGTTGAACGAGGGTACCTTTTGGGCCAACTTTGACATGCCCTCCAGCCTGTCCAGTGATGAAGCCTCCAAGATTCTCAACCAAGCACGCAAGGTGCTGTTGACCATTCCAGAGGTACGTACCGCGGTGTCTAAATCTGGTCAGCCCGAAGACGGAACAGATCCTAAAACCTTGTCGATGGCAGAAGTTTTTATCGATGTGAAACCGCAAGAAGAATGGCGCAAGGGTTTGACGCGCGATCAATTGATTGACGAGATGGACCGCAAGCTCACAACCATTCCGGGGATTGACCCCGCCTTCTCACAGCCTATTCGCGATAACGTGTTGGAATCCATTTCCCAAATCAAAGGCCAAATTGTGGTCAAGGTGTCGGGTACGGATTTGGTCGAGTTGCGACAGGTGGCTGAAGCGATTCAGCGCGAAATCAAGCAGGTTGTTGGCGTTCAACGTGGTGAGATTGACCGTTTGGGCGATTTGCCACAATTGGTGATCGACATCAATCGCGACAACGCAGCGCGGGTTGGATTGAATGTCGGTGATATTCAGGATGTGATCGAATCGGCCTTGGCTGGTAAATCTGCCACCCAAATTTGGGAAGGTGAACGTAAATTCTCAGTTGCCGTTCGGCTTCCAGAAGACCGCCGTGCGATCGCCAATTTGTCAGGCATTTCGATCGCCACACCCGATGGGGGCTACACCACTTTGGGCAATGTGGCCACGATTCGCGAGACCAGCGGCTCGATGAACATCGCCCGAGAAGCCGGTCGCCGCACCATGGCCATTGGTATTTTCATCAAGGACCGGGACATGGGTTCGGTGGTGGCAGATATGCAAGACCGTGTGAAAAAGAATGTCAAGCTCCCACCTGAATACAACATCACCTGGTCCGGCGAGTTCGAAAACCAAGAGCGCGCCATGCAACGTTTGTCGGTGGTGGTGCCTATCTCGTTGCTGCTGATTTTTGTGCTGCTCTTTGACGCTTTTGGTTCCTTCAAAACCGCGAGTCTGATTTTGATCAATGTGCCCTTGGCGCTGATCGGTGGTTTTGTGGGGCTGTGGATTTTTTCCATTCCCTTGTCGGTGTCCGCGGCGATTGGCTTCATTGCCTTGAGCGGGCAGGCGGTGCTCAATGGCGTGGTGATGCTCACCGTGTTTCAGCAGTTGCAATCCGCAGGCATGAGCGTGGTGGATGCGGTGCGAGAGGGCTCGATGCAGCGCCTGCGCACGGTGCTGATGACGGCCATGCTGGCGGCGCTGGGCTTATTGCCCATGGCGATGTCGCATGACATTGGTTCTGAAACCCAACGGCCTTTGGCGATCGTGGTGATCTGCGGTTTGTTCACCGCCACCTTGCTGACTTTGGTGGCCTTACCCGCCCTGTATGTGGCGTGGTTTGCACCGAAGAAAGACAAGGCGGCTTGACGCTAAATTACTTGTGGATGTCACCCATGCACAAGTACTTGATTTCCACATAGTCGTCCATGCCGTGGTGTGAGCCTTCGCGTCCCAGACCCGACTGCTTGACACCGCCAAAGGGCACGTGCTCGGTGGCCAAAATGCCCACGTTGATGCCAACCATGCCATATTCCAGTGCCTCGCTCACACGGAAGATGCGGCCCACGTCGCGGCTGTAAAAGTAGCTGGCCAGTCCAAACTCGGTGTCGTTGGCCGCGTCAATGGCTTCTTGCTCCGTCTTGAATTTGAAGATGGGCGCAAAGGGGCCAAAGGTTTCTTCTTTGGCGCAGAACATGTCGGGTGTGGCATCGGCCACCACGGTCGGTTCAAAGAACTGGCCTGAGCCCATGCTCAAGCGCTTACCGCCCACCAACACACGCCCGCCCTTGGCGACAGCGTCGTCCACATGGCGCTGTACTTTGACAAGCGCCGCTTCTTCGATCAGGGGGCCTTGGTTCACACCGTCTTCAAAGCCGTTGCCCACTTTGGCGGTTTGCACCTTGGCGGCAAACTTTTTCACAAACTCGTCGTACACGCCTTCTTGCACGTAAAAGCGGTTAGTGCAGACGCAGGTCTGGCCGGCGTTGCGGTACTTGCTGGCAAAAGCGCCTTCCACGGCGCTGTCGATGTCGGCGTCTTCAAACACGATGAAGGGGGCGTTGCCGCCCAGCTCCAGCGACATTTTTTTGACCGTGGGCGCAGACTGCGCCATCAAGATGCGGCCCACTTCGGTGGAACCGGTGAAGCTGATGTGACGCACCACATCGCTGGCGCACAGCACCTTGCCTACTGCAATCGAGTTGTCGCTGTCGGCGGTGATCATGTTCAGCACGCCGGGCGGAATGCCCGCCCGGATGGCCAACTCGGCCGCAGCCAGCGCGGTCAAGGGCGTGAGTTCGGCAGGTTTGATGATCACGGTGCAACCCGCGGCCAGCGCGGGCGCCACTTTGCGGGTGATCATGGCCAGTGGAAAGTTCCAGGGCGTGATGGCCGCGCACACACCGATAGGTTGCTTGAGCACCATCAAGCGGCGTGTGTTGTCAAACTGGGGCAAGGTCTCGCCGTTGATGCGTTTGGCTTCTTCAGCAAACCATTCCACAAAACTGGCGCCGTAGGCGACTTCGCCTTTGGCTTCGGGCAGGGGCTTGCCTTGCTCTGCGGTCATGATGCGGCCCAAGTCGTCTTGGTTGGCCATCAACAAGTCGTACCACTTGCGCAAAATAATGCTGCGCTCTTTGGCGGTCTTGGCTTTCCAAGGCCCCCAAGCGGCATTGGCCGCTGTAATGGCCTGCTCGGCCTCGGCCGGACCCAGGTTGGCGACATTAGCCAACACCGCGCCCGTGGCCGGGTCGGTGATGTCAAAACGGCTGCTGCCTGCCACCCATTGACCGTTGATCAAAGAGTCAGTTTTGATCAGGCTCGGGTCGTTCAGCTGGGCGAGGGGGGATGTCTTCATGTCCATGGGATGTCCTTCAATTATTTAACTTGTTAACTAAATTGTGCCATGGATTGAAGCTTAGCTCAGACTGGGCGTTTGCGCTATCACATCAATTTTTCGAGAGCCAGTTGAAGACTTCTGGTAACTGGCAGCCCAGTGCCATGTCGTGGATGATTACGCTCATGTCCTCCGCCCTTCGGGCTCCCCCTTGACTTCGCTGAATCATCCACCCCATTGCCCTGAGCAAAGCAGATGTTTGTGCGCGACGTTGGCTTAAAACCCGCCCAATGGTCGACCTCCAAGCGGGACGGCGCGGCGCTCAGCGCAGTGAGGTCAAGGAGGAGGCCGAAGGCCAGGGGACACGAACGGAGTTGAGTGCCGTGCCGTCCCGCGTGCAGCAGAAAATCAAGAAATGCCGCAAAACCCAATCAACAAGATCATTGGAAAGGGTTGATCAACTTCACCCCGGCGAGCACTTCCCCGGTGCCCATGTCTTCGGTGATCAATACCGAACACCCCGCAATGTGGGCGCTGGCCACGATGAGGGCGTCCCAGTAGCTCAAGGCGTGTTTTTGGTACAAATCCAGCGCCATGTCGATGGTGTCGGGCGTCACGGCCGCGATGTCGAGTTGGCGGTAACAGTGCAGCTGTTCGCGGATGTGCGCGTGCGTCAGTTCCAGCTTGCGCAGGCCGACTTGGATGTACTCGTTGAGCACTTGGGTGGACAGCACGCCGAGTCTTTCAAAATGCAGGTGGCGCAGCAAGTCGATGGCGATGCGCTGTTTGCGAGGCTCGTCGGTGCTGTCGGCATACACCAGTACGTTGGTGTCAATGAAACAACGGGCTTTGGGCAGCGCCAGCATCTGGCCCCAAGGTGGCGTGGGTTCAGCCGCGATCATGCAAGGCGTCCCTGTCAAATTTGTAGCCCTTGAGGCTTCCACCGCCGCTCAGGCAGCGCTGCTCCCAAAGCTGCCATTCAGTGGCCTGGCGCTCTTGGCCGGCCAGCTGTTCCAGATAGTCGCGCACGGCTTGGTTCAGGCTTTTGCCCATCTTGCGGGCCGCCTCGCGAGCAGATTCGGCAATGCGTTCATCGACTGACAGGGTGATGTTCATAGAGAGCCTTTCTCAAAGGAAGAGGGTGGGTGTGCAACTTGAAATGGCACTTTCGCACATATTATGTGCGAAATAGAGGCGGGTCGCAAATGGGGAAGCCCCGACGGCTTAAGTCAGACCGAAATGCACAACAAGGCCGCTCACAGCCTCAAACTTATAATGCACGGTTGCACTTTGAGCGAAAACACCCCATGAGCCAAGCCACTTTTTCTGTCTCCGACATCCGTAAGACCTTTTTGGACTTTTTTGCGTCCAA
>CANBWK010000159.1 GCA_947373105.1 Comamonadaceae bacterium
ACACCAGCGTCAGGTTCATCTCGCGTTGCAATTGCCGCAGCAATTGAATGATCTGGGCTTGGATGGACACATCAAGTGCCGACAAGGGCTCGTCGCACAAAATCACTTTGGGCCGCAAGATGATGGCGCGGGCAATGCCGATGCGCTGGCATTGACCTCCTGACAGTTCATGCGGGTAGCGGTAGAGCACGCTTTCTTCGAGGCCCACTTTATTCAGCGTTTGAAGCACCGCCGCTTTGCGCTGCTCTGCGGTCAGGCCTGGCTCGTGCGTGCGCAAGGGCTCGGAGATGATTTTGAGGACATTCAAGCGCGGGTCCAGGCTGGACAAAGGGTCCTGAAACACCATTTGCACGTCGCGTCGGACGGGGCCCCAGCGCTGAATCGGGGTGTTCGTCAGGTCCTGATTGAACCATTTCAATTGGCTCGATTGACTTGGGATTAACCCAATCAAGGCCTTGGCGAGACTCGACTTGCCACAGCCGGACTCGCCCACAATACCCAATGTTTCACCAGCATGCAGGTCAAAATCGATGCCCTTGACGGCTTCGAGTTGGCGGGTTTTGGGCCAAAAGCCTTGGCTGTCATTGACGGGGTAGCGCACGCGCAGATCTCTCACTTGCAACAGGGGCTGTTGGCTTGGGGGTGTTGGTTTCGTCGAGGTCATGTTTGGCCTCCTGTGTGGTGGCAGGAGACCCAGTGGTCTACTGCGCCATTCGGCAAAGCGCGTAAAGGGGCAGGGCGTTGGCAATCGCTGTCTGCACGGGCACAGCGCGGCGCAAAAGGACAGCCAGCAGGCATGTTTCTGAGCGACGGTGGCATGCCTGGAATGGCGACCAATTCATCGTCAGCATGTTCGAGACGAGGTACCGACTCCAGCAAAGCGCGTGTGTAAGGGTGATGGGTTTTATAGAAAATGTCGTCGGCCCGGGCATGCTCCATGACCCGACCGCCATACATCACCATCACCTGATCACTGAGACCTGCCACCAGCCCCAGGTCGTGCGTGACCATGATGATGCTGGTGCCTTGATCTTGCTGCAACTGGCGCAGCAGCGCAACGATTTGGGCCTGTACGGTGACATCCAGCGCAGTGGTGGGTTCATCGGCGATCAGCACGTCGGGCTGGCTGAGCAATGCCATGGCGATCATGATGCGCTGGCGCATGCCTCCCGAAAACTGGTGCGGGAAGCTGTTCAAACAACGCAAAGGGTCTGCAATACGCAGTTTTTCCAGCATCTTGAGCGCCGCTGCACGGGCCTGGCCGCGTGAGGCATTTTGATGAATTTGCAGCACCTCGGTCATTTGTCGTTCAACCGTCAAAAAAGGATTGAGCGAGGTCATGGGGTCCTGAAAAATCATGGCCAGCTTTTGGCCACGCACCCGGTTGAGCTGGGCCATGGGCAAGTTCAGGATGTTCTCGCCCTTGAACAGCACCTGGCCTTCGGCGCGGGCATTATTGGCTAACAGGCCCATCATCGCCAGCATGGTCTGGCTTTTGCCCGAGCCGCTTTCTCCCACCACACCCAGTGTTTCCCCTTGCCGCAAGCTGAAGCGCACATCGCGAACCGCCTGCAACTCGCCCTCAGGGGTCTGAAAGTGGACGTTCAGGTTCTTGACGTCTAGCAAGATTGAATGTGTGCGCACGTCAGCGGTCCTTCGGGTCCAGCGCGTCGCGCAAGCCATCGCCCAGGTAGTTGAAGCTGTAAAGCGTGAGCGATAGCATCAAGGCGGGCAAGATGAGCAGCCAGGCGGCCGAATCGAGCATCTGGGCACCGTCATGGATCAACACGCCCCAGCTGGTCATGGGCTCCTGGATGCCCAGACCCAAAAAGGACATTACAGATTCGGTCAGGATCACGCTGGGCACCGTGACGGTGGCGTATACCAGCACCAGGCCCATGAGGTTGGGCACGATGTGTTCGAACACGATGCGCGGCGTTGAGACGCCCATGGCACGGGCCGCCTCTACAAACTCCATCTTACGCAAAGACAGCGTTTGGCCCCGCACCAGCCGCGCTGTGTCCATCCATGAAAATGCCGTGATGGCCAGCACCACGAGATAAAAGTCTCGGCCCAGTACGGTGACCAGCAAAATGGCAATTAAAAGATAAGGCACGGCGTACATGATGTCCACGATGCGCATCATGACCTGATCGACCGCACCGCCCACATAACCTGCCGTGGCGCCCCAGACCACGCCCAGGGCGATGGATGTCAGGGTAGTCAGTATGCCGACCATGAGCGAGATGCGCCCTCCGACAAGGCAGCGGACCAGCAAGTCACGCCCTGATTCATCGGTACCCCAGAAGTGGCTGTTGGTGAGCGATGGCGGGAGTTTAAGGGCGTCCCAGTCGGTGCTGTCATAGGCGTGGGGCAGCAGCCAAGGGCCGATGACGCACAAGGCAGTGACAAAGACCAAGAACACCAGGCTGGTGACGGCCGCCTTGTTGCGGCGAAAGC
This sequence comes from Comamonadaceae bacterium, assembly GCA_947373105.1. GTDB lineage: Bacteria > Pseudomonadota > Gammaproteobacteria > Burkholderiales > Burkholderiaceae_C > Limnohabitans_A. The sequence goes on from CANBWK010000159.1 coordinate 2,461, forward strand.
GCTGCAGGGCATCGCGCCAGGGGCTGCGCTCAGGCTCTGCTGCGGGGATCGAGGAATGCATAAATCAGGTCCACACACAAATTGACCAGCACGACCATCGTGGTGATCAACACCACCAGGCCCAGCACCAGCGTGTAATCGCGGTTGGCGGCACCGTTGACTACCAAAATGCCCAGGCCGGGAATCGAAAAAATACTCTCCGTGACCAAGGCTGAGGTAATGGAAGACACGGCCAGAGGCCCCACGATGGTGACCACTGGAAGCAGGGAAGGGCGCAAAGCGTGCCTGAAAACGATCAAGTGCATGGGCAAGCCTTTGGCGCGGGCCGTGCGAATGTAGTTGCTGTTCATCACCTCGACCATGCTGGCGCGCATGATGCGGGCCAGCGTCGAGACATTGATCAGTGTCAATAGCGCCACAGGCATCACCATGAAACGCCACGAAAAATGGTCCCAACCACCCGAAGGCAACCATTGCAAGCCGATGGCGAATGCCAACACCAACAAAGGCCCCATAACAAACGAAGGCACGACGCTGCCCACGCTGCCCAGCGCCATGACGATGTAGTCCACAAAAGAGTTGCGGTAAAGCGCTGCCAGCGCCCCTAACAACACGCCGATCAACAAAGACAGTGCGATGGCCAACCCGCCAATGGTCAGTGACACCGGCAGGGCACTGCCCACCAATTCATTGACGGACCAATCGGCATAGCGGTAAGACACACCCAAGTCGCCTTGTAACAATTGCCAGATGTAGAGCAAATATTGCTTCCAGTAGGGCTGATCAAGGTGGTACTTGCTCATTAACTGCGCCTGAATCGCTTCGGGTACGACCCGTTCGGAGTCGAATGGCCCACCGGGAGCAGAAAACAGAAGGACATAGACCAGCCCGATGACCACCAGCAATGTCGGTAGGGTGATCAGTAGACGACGAAAGGTGTAGGCGAGCATGAGGCCTGAGTCTATCCGTCAGACCACAATGATTGAAAACATCAGCAGACTCAGTGCTTGATGATGTACAGGTCCTGCGTCCGGAACCGGTCCATTTGGTTGTCGGTGCTGTAGCCCCCCACATACGACTTAACGAGTCTGGGAAGAGAGTATTGCAGCAAGGGGATCATCGGGTAGTCGTTCATGATCAAGCGAATGGCTTCGTTCAGGGCCACTTTACGCTTAGCCTGATCGCTTTCTTTCAAGCCCTTTTGGATCAACTGTTCCGCCTCTTTGTTGCAATGACGACTGTGGTTTTGGTCAGAGTCGCACTTGACCAACGCCACGAAAGTTGTCGCATCGTTGTAGTCGGCATTCCATCCATCACGGGCCATCTCGAACTGGCCGTCGTGGCGTTTCTTGATCAGGACTTTGAACTCCATGGCCTCGAGTTCTACCGTCAGTCCGAGCTTGGTCTTCCATTCAGAGGCTGCAAAGATGGCCATCTTCTTGTGGTACTCGCTGGTGTTGTAAGAGAAGGTGAACTTGGAACCCGGTTTCACACCCGCCTGCTCCATCAGAGCCTTGGCGGTCTCCACCTTTTTGGCCATCGGCCAATTCGCCCATTCGTAGTCGATGCGGTCGGCCCCTTCCACACCCTTCACGATCAGGCCATAGGCTGGCAGCTGCCCGTCTGCGGTTACTTTTTGGGCCAGAATGTCGCGGTCCAGCACCATCGACAGCGCTTGGCGAACACGCACGTCCTTGAAAAAGGGCGATTGAGTCTGAATGGAGTAAAAGCGCAAAGCCAGCAAGGGCGTGTTGCGCGTATCCTTGGGGTACTTCTTTAAATAAGAGTCATAGCTGCCCGGGGGAAGCATATAGACCCAGTCGTTTTGCCCTGACTCGAACAGCTTGACGTCCACATGACCGTCTTCCACGGGGAGGTAGGTCACGCGGGTTATTTTGACTTGGTCAGCATTCCAATAGCCAAGTGATTTTTCAAGCACGATTTTGTTGTTGACCTGCCAGCCTTTGAGTACATAGGCCCCATTGCCCATCAGATTGCCGGGTTTTGTCCACTCGCGTCCCAACTTTTCGATCGACATTGCATGCAAAGGACTCAGATTGGGGTTGCTGACCAGTTCGGGTAAAAACTTCACGGGGTGTGATGTTTTGATCTCTAGCGTGGCCTTGTCGATGGCGCGCACGCCCAGCTCTTGCGGTGGCTTTTGGCCAGTGGAGACTTCTTTGCCATTGAAAAAGAAATCCCCAAAGGTGCGTGCGTATTTGGAGCCTGTTTTAGGGTCGACCAAACGGCGGAAGGAATAAACAAAGTCCTGCGCAGTCACAGGATCGCCGTTTTGCCATTTTGCTTGAGGTCGCAACTGGAAAGACCATGTCAGCGGGTCGACTTGCCGCCATTTTTCGGCTACCCCCGGCACGATTTTACCTTGAGCGTCAATGGCAGTAAGGCCTTCAAAAAGATCACGCGTGAGGTTGGCGGCACCAACCGATTCAATCAGTGACGGGTCCAACGTTTCTGGTTCGGAACCGTTGTTTCGGGTCAGGGTTTGTTCGACATGCAATTGCACACCTGCGGGCACAATGGCCGCCCAACTGAACAGGGGTGACAGTGCGAGTAAGGCAGACAGTGAGGCGGCTAGAAGGGTTGGAGACATATTTCGCATCAGGGTTTTGGAGACTTTTGCAAGTCGATATCGATGTATTTCCAGAAGTCACGTGCGATCGGATTGCGCACATAGCCTTGCACCCATGGGTGCGTCAGATCGGTGCCAATGCGGTGAGTGATGAATTTGTAAGGCATATAGGCCACCAGAATTTTGACCGCTTGATCCGTGAGTTGTTTGCGTTCAGGTCCGTCCGGCATGCGATTGATTTTTTGGTAGATCTCATCATATTCGGGCAGGCTGAATCGGGCATGGTTTTGCTGACCTTTGGACTGGCTGTAACCCAGCGCCAAGACACCTGCGCCATCGGGCGAGCCTCCGCTCAAACCCAGGCCCCACATCATCAGTTTTCCGTTGCGTGAAGCCTTGAGCAGTTCTGGCCATTGCCCATACTTGAACACCACGCGGATTCCGATGGCATCCATGTTCTTTTTCCAGATTTCGTTGAGTTCCCTTGAATCCGCTGATGACGTCGTAGAGTACTCAAGGG
>CANBWK010000160.1 GCA_947373105.1 Comamonadaceae bacterium
ACCACGTGGTATGACCCAAGTGCCACTTACTAGGGCTTGCATCGGGCATAGACTGCACGCACTGATCCTCTTCAGAGAGATGAATGACCAAACTCTGTGTAAGTTCTCGGATCTGTTCAACACGCTGAACCAGTGGCAGTTTTTTCTCAGAAATAAAGGTCATTGCTTTCAATGGGGTTTACGTTTTTTGTACTTTAGTTTTGTGTAAAGCCAACTTGGATGGGACTTTGAATGTGTGTGATCTGAGAGGGTGTTAATTGATTGGCAACAATACCAAATTGTAGACTCGCAGGGAATAACCCCTTGCGGTCAATCAACCCGATTTTCCGAATCACGGCCAAGGAATCGAATCGCGAAAAATCAGAGAACTTTGCCTGACAGTTCCCCTGAATTGCACAAGCAAAGTTGATGCGATCATTTCGTTTTTTTGCGTTGAACCGAGGAAATCACCTGGGCAATCGCCTCGAATTCAGTCATGTGAGCAGATGTGGAGCGTGTAACAAGGGCGATCACTCTTTCGGGTGCGGGTGCGGCCAGGGGTCTTGCTTTCAGTGACAGGTTGCTGAGAAGGCCGCTGTGAACTGCCATCTCAGGAAGTAACGCCAAGCCCATGCCTGACGCGACCATCTGAACCAGTGTCAGCAAGCTGGTCGCTTCGATGCCGTCCACGTTGGCAACCTCGGTGGCGCTGCAGGCTTGCAAGGCATGGTCCCGCAAGCAGTGTCCTTCTTCCAGCAACAGCAGACGCTCCGTCCATTCGGTGCTCAGTTGAATGGCGCGGCCGTTCATAGCAGGGTCTTTCTCTCGCCCTGCCAACCAGAACTTGTCCTTATAGAGTGGCAACACTCGCAAATCGTCGGTGCCATAAGGCAGCGCGATCAATGCAAAGTCGAGTTGACGGTTGCGCAGGCGCTCTAGCAGGTTCGCCGTCAAGTCTTCACGCAAGGCCAGTTGTAATTCAGGAAACTTCTGACGCACTGCGGGCATCAGAGTGGGTAACACAAAGGGCGCAATGGTGGGTATGACACCCAAGCGCAACTGACCTTGCATAGGACGCGATGCGTCTGAGGCAAAGTCACTTAAATCTTCGGCGCTCGCCAGGACTTGGCGCGCCCTTTTGACGACTTCCTCGCCAACCACGGTCAGCGCGACGCTCTGTTTGTCACGCTCCACAAGATGCACCCCCAAAGTCGACTCCAGCTCTTTCAATCCTGTGCTGAGTGTCGATTGACTGACGAAACTCGCTTCTGCCGCGCGTGTGAAGTTAAGGTGCTCTGCCAGGGCAATCAGGTAACGCAATTGTCTGAGAGAAGGCAGGCTAGCCATGAGAGGTTCCTTGTAAGTCTTGTTATCGTAATTTTAGATTAATTCAATTGAAATAATTCGTTGGACCGATTGATTATGAAAACTCACAATCCATTTCATCGCAACACATTTCAATCACCTAGGAGCTTTTAAATGACACGTCCCGAAATCAAAACATACCAAAACCTTGAAGCCGCGTTCGCTGGCGAATCCATGGCCCACATCAAGTACCGCTACTTCGCCAAACTGGCTCGAGCAGCCAATGACGAGGATACGGCTCGCATCTTTGAGCAGACCGCAGACCAGGAAATCATGCACGCCTTTGGTCATCTGGACCTGTTGTACCCTGCCACCGAAATGACACCAGCAAAGGCTTTGCAGATCGCGATTGACGGTGAAACCTACGAGTACAACGAGATGTACCCCGGTTTTCGCAAGACTGCTGTGGAAGAAGGCAATGCCGCCGCTGTGCTCGAAATAGATGAACAGATCAACGAGTCCAAAGAACATGCCAATCAGTTCAAGGCTGTACTCGAAAAAGCCGCCAAACGATTTGCCGCCTTGGCCAAGGTGGAAGAGCGCCACGCCAACCAGTACCAGAAGACCCTTGCCGCCATCAGGGCTTAAGGCCTCATTCAACCCTGTTCACAGTTTTAATTTTTTGGAGAAAATCATGAAAGTTTGGCAATGCATCGTGTGCGATTTCATCTACGACGAGGCCCAAGGCATCCCTGAAGACGGGATACCCGCCGGCACCCGTTTTGAAGATATTTCAGATGACTGGGAATGCCCCGATTGCGGCGTGGCCAAAGCCGACTTCGAGATGATCGAGATCGGCTAACCGAGCAAGATCTGCCAACGGCTTGAACGATCTGGATCGCACTGTGGCTCAAACCCTGATCAACAGTGCACACCAGATTACCCCCTGTTTCTTGGCGAAGGCATCTAAAGGTTGCCTACTCCACACTTTTTACGAACAATCCAAGATAAGTCCAGAGGTGTCTCGAATTTCAAATAAAACCGGCCGATGTTAATTGGTTGGTACAGGTTCCAAAAAGTTGGGCGCTATACCGGCTTTACCACTTACGGGAAATTATTTCGATTGTGAAATGCACCGTGGCAGGCTCTGATAGACACATCATGGGTGACCATTTTTTAAAAATATTTTTGTGATTTTCAAGTCGACAGGTTCATTTAGTCCCTAAGCGGCCGTTCGCTACAAGTACGCTATTTCTTGAATTAACTGAAAAGCAGCCCTATGAATTCGCAACAAGCAGTCATTACCATCCGCAAATTTAACAAATCAAAAAATGGTTTTCAAATGTAAATGTCAGTTTTCAACAAAATCAGAATTTCTGGTGGCCATCATGGGCTTTGAGGTGTGCGAATATTTTAATGAACGCATTGTGATAACAGATAGTAGGAATTGCACCCTTTAGGTGCCAAAGTCGAGTTAACTTCTGGCACAAGTATTGCTCGACTTGGAAGCATATGAGGAGATGTTTATGAATTCTTTCAATCAATTTCCTATGGCCTATATCAAGTTCCTTGATTTGGTCCAAAGCAAAAAAGCCATGCCGCTTTTCCCCCGATTGGAGCCTAGCGAAGAGAGAATCCTCAACCAGTTGGCAGTGCAATGGAATTTGGGTCTGCGGCTGACGATTTGTCAAGCGAAGGAGGCATCAGCGCAAGCCTGCCCTAAAACGTTCCAACGTCACCTTGGCAAATTGGCCGAGAAGGGATTGATCACTTTCCAAAATCAAGGTGCAGATCAACGTGGACGCTGCATTCTTCCCACACCTTTGGCTAACCAGTATTTCACTCAGATGGGGCACTGTTTGCAAATGGCTTCTCGAATACTCCAGTGAAGCTTTAGTCCACTGCCGTGCAGCGCGTGCTCAGACTGAAGCAAAGATTCAGGGCAAGGCGTCAATCTGACCCTTCTGAACGCGCAGGCTAAGATTTGGATGGTGCCCGAATACGAGCGCTGTACCGACCGCAGATAGATAGCGGTATGAGGCGAAGAGTTTATTTTGGCCCTGGTGCAAGCCATGAGCACCCCCCAAATGCTCCTCGTGCACCGAGAATTAACTGAACGCATTCGCAGCGTTCGCCGCTTGGACTTATACCTTCAAGACCGAATTCAAGCCACCGCCTTGCTGCTCAGCCACATCCAGGCCAGCCAAGCGCCGGTGCGATCTATTACTTTGCAAAAAATTCATCAGGCCAGACGTTTGGCTGCAACGTGAGCATGCGTGCGCAAAGCACACCGATTGTGTGCAACAGATCCTTATTGGGGTCTTTTTTGGTGCGATTGCATGCAAGATAGCGTGAGTAAAGAGGGCTTACTAATGTGGCGAAGCCATCGTTAGGCCATGCAATTCTGAAAAAATTGCATTAAAACAACGATCTATAAAAAACAAAATCAAAACACGAAAATTGGCACGTTGCATGCAATCCATGAAGTGTTCATTTCACTTTGGAGCTCTTCATGCATTCTGTTTGCAAGCAAATACCGCGTTGGCTGGTTGCATTGCCATTGGCTGTGCTGATGCACACTGGTGCACAGGCCGAAACCGTGGCGCGCTATGGCATTTCCATGGCCGACATTCCGCTGACCACCGGTCAACCCGACCGTGGTGCTGGCGCTTATCAGTTCACTGGCCACACGATTTATGACCCGCTGGTGGCTTGGGAGGCCAACATCGCCACCCGACCAGGCAAGCTGGTGCCGGGTTTGGCCAGCAGCTGGAAGGTCGACCCTAAAGACAGCAAAAAATGGCTGTTCGCCCTGCGCAAGGGTGTGAAGTTCCATGACGGTTCGGAACTCAAAGCCGATGCTGTGGTGTGGAATCTGGACAAAGTCTTGTCCGACAAGTCGCCACAATTCGATGCCAAACAAAGCGCGCAAGTGCGACCGCGCATTCCGTCCATTGCGTCTTACCGCATGATTGACGAGTACACGGTGGAGATCACCACCAAGGACGTTGATTCGCTGTTTCCTTATCAGTTGCCTTGGTTTTTGATTTCCAGCCCTGCACAATGGGAAAAGCTGGGTCGGGACTGGAACAAGTTGGCCAGTCAGCCTTCCGGCACTGGTCCGTTCAAACTTGACAAATTGGTTCCGCGTCAGCGGGCTGAGTTGGTCAAAAATACCGACTACTGGGACAAAGCCCGAATGGCCAAGACCGATCGCATCATCTTGATGCCGATTCCCGATGCCATGACCCGCGCCAACGCGCTGCTCAACGGTCAGGTTGACATCATTGAAACCCCACCGCCAGACGTGTTGCCGCAGCTCAAGAGCTCGAACTTCAAAATTATTCAAAACGTCACGCCGCATGTCTGGCCTTACCACTTCTCCACACAACCCGGCTCGCCTTGGACCGACATTCGCGTGCGCAAAGCGGCCAATTTAGCCATTGACCGCGATGCGATTGTGAAGCTGCTCAATGGCTTGGCCAAACCCGCCAAAGGCCAGGTGGACGCCACCAACCCTTGGTTCGGCAAACCCGCGTTCGATTTGAAATACGACGTCAAGACCGCTAAAGAACTCATGACGCAAGCCGGTTACAGTCCGGCCAAACCACTCAAGGCCAAGGTGATCATTGCCCAGGGCGGATCTGGGCAGATGTTGTCGCTGCCCATGAACGAGTTCATACAGCAAAGTTTGGCGGAAGTCGGTATTCAACTGGAGTTTGAAGTGGTCGAGTTGGAGAACTTGTACCTGCACTGGCGCAGTGGCGCCAAGTCCGACATGAATGCGGGCAAAGGCATTACGGCGATTAACCTAGGCTATGTCACAGCCGACCCTTTCTACGCCATCACCCGCTTTGTGGACAGTCGCTACATCGCGCCCAATGGTGTGAACTGGGGCGGCTACAACAACCCCAAAGTGGACGGCGCGATCGACACCATTCGCAAGAATTTTGATCCCAAAATTCAAGACAAATTATTGGCTGAAATTCACCAGACCATGGTCGACGACGCGCTGATGTTGTGGGTGGTGCATGACCTGAACCCTCACGCGATTTCTCCCAAGGTGCAAGAGTTTGTGCAAGCACAACACTG
>CANBWK010000161.1 GCA_947373105.1 Comamonadaceae bacterium
CGCCAGATCGAAAGTTACAACCAAGAAGGCGTGACGCGTGCGCAACTGCTGCGCTGGGTTCGATCTGCCAGACAAAGGGGATTTGCCTACCGCAACACTTCAGGCATTGCGGCGGTGGGCTTGCATGGATTCCTAGAAGGTGGCGCTGTTGCCGCTTTGTCAATTGGTGCGGCCGGTGCCCGATTGCCTTTAAGTCGAGCAACTGAATTGGCAGAAGTCATGCGCCGCCAAGTGCCTGAAGCATTTCGCCTGTCACTGTGATTTTTTGGCCGTGTAGCCCTCTCTAGCGAGCACCTGCGCTATAAGGGGGGCATTTGACAAAAGTATTCTTTAAAATTCTGTCAGCTTTACTGCGTTTCAGCGCGGCGCTTTGGTGGTGCCTTGGCTGACCCAGTCGCCACCCAATGCTTTGATCAAAAATACAGAAGACAGTTGACGTTGGCCCACCAGTTGAGCGGCTAAGCGTTCGGAGTTCAATTGGGCTTGCTGCGCAATGATCATGTCCTGGTAATTGGAGACGCCACCCTCGTACCGAACCTTGGCAATTTCCATGACCCGGCGGTTGCTTTCAATGGCACGTTGCGCTTGAGTGATGGCACGGTCCAGCGCAGACACGCTGCTCAACCCGTCTTCCACTTCCTGCATGGCGGTGAGCACCACGCGGCGGTAGTTGGCCACGGTGATGTCATAGCCCGCACGTGTGAAGTCGACGTTGGCGCTGATGCGCCCACCATCAAAGATGGTTTGAGTGGCTGACACCCCAAGAGACCACAGCACACTGGCTTCACTGAACAAAGCAGGTAAACGGCGACTGTCGTTGCCGAAGCTCGGGCCAAACATGATGCTGGGGTAAAAGGCGGCTTTGGCCACGCCGATTTGCGCATTGGCGGCCGCCATGGCGCGCTCAGCCGAGGCCACATCGGGCCTGCGTTCAAGTACGTCGGAGGGGATGCCAATGGGAATGAGCGGGGGTTTCATGGTCACCACACGCGCTGGCAATTGAAACTGCGGGGCAGGGGTGCCGGTCAAAGTGGCCAGGGCGTGTTCAAACTGTGCGCGTTGACGTTTCAGGATGTCGACCTGCGTCAAAGTGGTGTCCAAAAGCGCTTGTTGCTGTGCTACGTCCAGACCAGACGCATTGCCACTGTCGCGCCGGTGGTTTGCCAAAGCCAGAGACGATTTTTGCAATGCGATGGACCGTGCCAATACGTCGAGCTCCACATCGAGTGCACGCAGGTTGAAATAGTTCAGGGCTACATCCGCACCCAAAACCAGACGGGTATTCTCGAGATCGGCAGCAGCCTGCTCGGCCGAAGCTGTGGCGCCATCGACCTGGTTTTGCACACGGCCCCAAAGATCGGCTTCGTAGTTGGCCGACAAAATAACCGAGTAATCATTTTGAAGTGTCGACCAGTTGGGTGCGTTGTAATTCGTCAGCGGCCGGTTCGCGGAGATTCTAAGTTCTGAGACTTTGGTGCCTAAACTGACCTGGGGGAACATGCTGGCGCTGTTGACGGCGACCAAAGCACGAGACTGTGCCAATCGACCCTGCGCGGCGACCAAGGTCTGGTTGGCCTGCATGGCCTTTTGCGCCAGCTCAGTCAGATCGGGATCGGCAAACAGCTCCCACCAAGGGCCTTTGGCTTGGCCGTCAGACGGCTGGGCAGTGCGCCAAGGCGCCTCCAGGTTCCAACTGACGGGCATGTCGACTTTCGGTTTGACGTAGGCGGGCCCTACAGCACAAGCGCAGAGCAGCGCTGCAGACACCATGCAGCCTGTGAGAAGGCGCATTGATTTCACGGTTTGTCTTTCTGAGCTGCAGGTGCGCCTTTGCTGTCGGCGCCACTTTCAACTTTAGGTGGATCGACGACAAAGTTGACCTGATCACCATCGGCCAAAGCATCCGGTGGGTTGAGGACCAAGCGGGCGCCGCCTGTCAGGCCAGTCATCACTTCGACTTGCTCTCCCAGGTTGCGTCCGAGGGTCACAACTTGCATCTTCACGCGTTTCTCTGCATCGACAACGGCGACTTTGATCGCACCAGCGCGAATGATGAGCGCGTTATTGGGAATGGTCAGGGTCGCCTTACTTTGCAAGGGAAGATCAACCTGTACAAAAGCGCCAGGCAGCAGGATGCCGGATTTGTTGGGCAAGCTGATTTCAACTTGCATGGAACGGGTAAGCGGATCGATTGACGCTGCCGTGCGGGCTAATTTGCCTTCAAATTTTTGGCCGCGCAGTTCGGCTTGCGACACCATGACGGTCTGTCCACTTTTGATTTGTTGCGCATAGGTTTGCGGGACATTGACATACAAACGAAGGGGGTCGGTTTGGGTCACGACAAAAAGTGCCCTGGCAATACCGCCAGCGGCACCGGCATCGACCAAATCGCCGGTGTCTACGTTACGTCGTGTGATGACGCCATCAGTGGGCGAAACCAGACTTTTGAAATTGGTGAGTTGTTTCAAGCGCTGAACGTTGGCTTCCGCTGAGCCTAAAAAGGCAACTGCTTGCGTTGTATTACTCCGCTTTTCATCGACTTCTTGTTGAGATACGGCATCTTTGGATCTCAACGCGAGCCAGCGCGCTTCAGTGCTCTTGGCCAGCTCCAAACTGGCGGCCGCTTGTTGCCGTGCGGCAACCGCTTGGGACAATTGTTCTTCAGTTTCAGGCGTTTCAAGTTCTGCCAGTACTTCGCCTTTGCGAACGCGACTGCCGATGTCTTTGTGCCATTTTTTCACATAACCTGGAACACGCGCATAGATGGGTGATTGCACATAACCTTGGAGGCTGCCGGGCAGGGCCACAGTTTGTCCAGCTTCGCGCATTTGAATGACGGTGGTTTTGACGTAAATTTGATTGCGTGCCTGCACGTCGGCTTTGAGTTGGTCCATTTTTTGGGACTGGCTCAGAACAGTTCTGGCACCACCGGCCAGTAGCAGAACCACCACGACAGCCGCAGCAATTTTGCTGCTGCGAATCACTTGCTTGCGCTGTACCAGATCATGCGGATCTTGGGCGCCCATGGAATGAATGGCCAATGATGAATGACGTTCTGAAGACATGAATCAATTCTCCTGCGCCACAACGGGCGCATCCTTCGATGCGGTTTTTGAGGCTTGCCGATGCACCATACGTTGGTGAATCGAGGCATAGACCACAGGTACAAAATAAAGCGTGGAGACGGTGGCAAATAACAAGCCACCAATCACGGCACGACCCAACGGGGCGTTTTGCTCGGCGCCTTCGCCCAGACCCAAAGCCATAGGAATCATGCCAATAATCATTGCCAAGGCGGTCATCATCACAGGCCGGATCCGGGTCGAGCCCGCTTCCAGAGCCGCAGCCAAAGGGGCCACACCATCATCTCGTCGTTGGCGGGCAAAGGCCACAACCAAAATACTGTTGGCCGTGGCGACCCCCATCGTCATGATGGCGCCCGTTAAGGCCGGCACACTCAATGTGGTGCCGGTGATGAAAAGCATCCAGGCAATGCCGGCCAAAGCGGCAGGCAGAGCGGTGATGATGATGGCTGCATCGGTCCACGACTGGTAAGTGACCACAATCAAAAGATACACCAACACAATCGCCATGGCCAATCCCACCCCGAGGCCAATGAACGAGGACTGCATGGTTTGCACCTGACCGCGAATGGTGACCTGATTGCCTCGTTTGAGTTTGGGGGTGATTTCACTCACGAGCTTTTGGACTTGATTGGCCACACTGGCCAGATCAGTGCCTTGCACGCTGACATACACATCCACGGCTGATTGGATGTTGTAGCGCGAAACGATGGGCATTTGGCGGCCCGCTTTGGCTTCTACCAAGTTCCCCAACAACTGCGGTGTGGTGGTGGGCAGGGCCACGCCATTGGCGCCGCTGTTGGCGTTGGGAGCGGAGCCGATATTGAGGCCCAGCAAGGCATCCATAGAATCGATCTTGTATTGCGGGGACTGCACCACCACGTTGTAAACCACGCCGTTTTGCGGGTTCAACCAAAAGGCTGGGGCCGTTTGTGAACTGCCCGACAGGGCAATCAACACGTTTTGTCCTACGTTGGTCGCACCCAGACCAAACTGTTGCAAGCGGGTGCGGTCCATCTGCAAGTCTACGACCGGGCCGTCTAAACGTTGGTGAACGTGCGCATCCACGGCACCTGGGATTTTCTGGATCGCCCGAGTCAACTCCGAGGCCAGTGCCGTATTGCCCACAACGTCCGAACCCGAAAATTGGACATCGATGGCTGCGGGTAGGCCGAAGTTCAGAATTTGGGTGGAAATGTCTGCGGCCTGGAAAAAGAACTCCACATTCGGAAAGCGCTTGGGCAACTCATTGCGCAACTCTGTGACAAATTCCTCTGTAGGCTTGTGCCCTTTTTTGAGCGACATGAGGATCTCGCCATCCATGGTGCCGATGGTGCCCGCGTTGCTGTAGGACAAGTTAATACCGCTGTTGGGCAGACCGATGTTGTCCAGGATGGTCTCGAGTTGGTCTTCGGGAATCATTTCGCGGATAGCCGTTTCAACGGCGTCAGCAATGCGAACAGTTTCTTCAATCCGTGTGCCCGTGGGTGCCCGCATGTGAAGGCGGATCTGGCCTGCGTCCACGTTGGGGAAGAAGTCTCGACCCAAGAAGGGATACAACCCGCAAGACAAGACGCAGAAGATAAAGAACAGACCCATGAACCGCCCACGGTGGGTGAGCGCGGCAGACAGAGACAAGGTGTAAACACGGCGCACACGCTCAAACTGGGCGTCGAAACTGCGGTAAATCCGTTGGAGCAAGCTGGGCTTACCTTGCTGAGAAGCTTCGTGGACGCCGTCCATCAACATCATCACCAAGGTGGGCACCAAGGTCCGAGACAGGAAGTAGGACGCGATCATCGCGAACACCACCGACTCGGCCAGTGGCACGAACAGGAACCGCGCCACGCCCGGCAAGAAGAACATGGGCACAAACACAATGCAAATACACAGCGTGGACACAAAGGCGGCCGCACCGATTTCTTCAGCGCCTACCTCGATGGCGGGTATCAAGGGCTTGCCCATGTGAATATGCCGCTCAATGTTTTCAATGGTCACGATGGCTTGGTCCACCAAAATACCCACCGAGAGCGCCAAGCCCCCCAAGGTCATCAGGTTCAAAGTTTCGCCCAGCGCGAACAGGGCCATGATGGAGGCCAAAATCGACAAAGGAATGGTCAGCGAAATGATCAAAGTGCTGCGCCAGTTGCCTAAGAACAGCAAGACCATCATGGCGGTCAGTACAGCGGCGATCAAGGCCTCGGTGACCACACCTTCGATGGCGGCCAGCACAAAGACCGATTGGTCAAACAAGGGTGCTACTTTCACATCCGGCGGCAG
>CANBWK010000162.1 GCA_947373105.1 Comamonadaceae bacterium
TTCAAGTCCTTGGTCACAACCTGCAGCTCAAAGGTTCCGCTGCCACTGATGTAATGACAGGCAATGACTTCAGGTAGCTGACGGATCGCCGCCTCCAGCTCGCGGGTCACATCGCCTCGGTTGCGCTCAGCGTCTAATCGAACGAAAGCCAAAACGTCCAGCCCGACTTTTTGGCGGTCAATTTCGGCGCGATAACCTTTGATGAACCCCTCTTGCTCCAGTACCCGCACACGACGCCAACAAGGCGCCGCAGAAAGACCGACGCGCGCAGCCAGTTCTGCGTTTGACAATCGCCCATTGCGTTGCAATTCATTCAAAATTAACCGGTCGAATTTATCCAGTGTTTCCATAAATGGCCTTTTTGCGCAAGATTCTTTCAAATCATAGGGCAAGTCCTGTCACATAAAGCAAGCACCTGTCAGACCAGAGGTTCTACACTGAGTTCCTGTCGTCATACGTTGGAGCCCCCCGATGAACGCCCCACTTCCCGATTCGATTCGCAAAGCACTTGAAACCGTCACATTGGACGACAAGTACAGCCTGGACACAGGTCACGCCTTCATGAGTGGCGTGCAAGCCTTGGTCAAATTACCGATGTTGCAACGCCAGCGTGACGCCCTGCAAGGCAAAAACACCGCAGGCTTCATCAGCGGTTATCGCGGCTCCCCTTTGGGCAGTTATGACCAGTCGCTTTGGAAAGCCAAAGCCTATTTGAAAGCACAAAACATTGTTTTCCAGCCGGGCGTAAACGAAGAGTTGGCCGCCACGGCGTTATGGGGGACTCAGCAGCTGGGCTTTGCGCCTGAAGGCAGTAACCGCTTTGACGGTGTCTTTGGCATCTGGTACGGCAAAGGCCCTGGTGTAGACCGTTGCTCGGATGTGTTCAAGCATGCCAACATGGCGGGCACCACGCCTTGGGGCGGTGTGTTGGCGGTGGCCGGAGACGACCATGTGGCCAAAAGCTCGACTGCAGCGCACCAAAGTGACCATATTTTCAAGGCCTGCGGTTTACCGGTTTTCTTTCCCGCTTCGGTCCAAGATGTCTTGGACATGGGCGTCCACGGCATTGCGCTGAGCCGCTTTGCAGGCATCTGGTCGGGCATGAAAACGATTCAGGAAATTGTGGAGTCCAGTGCCACCGCGCAGATTGATCCGCACCGCGTCAAAATTATCCTGCCCGAATTCGACATGCCTGCAGGTGGCATCCACATTCGATGGCCAGACCCCGCGCTTGATCAAGAAGCCCGCCTGTTCGATTACAAATGGTATGCAGCGTTGGCGTATATCCGCGCCAACAAGCTCAACCACAATGTGGTTCAAGGACCGAACGACCGCTTTGGCATCATCGCCAGCGGCAAGGCCTACAACGACACCCGTCAAGCCTTGCTGGACCTCGGCTTGGACGACGCCACCTGCCAACGTTTGGGCATCCGGGTCCACAAAGTTGGGGTGGTTTGGCCGCTTGAATCGCACTCGACTCGCGAATTCGCCACCGGTTTGAAAGAGATTTTGGTGGTTGAAGAAAAACGGCAACTCATCGAATACCAAATCAAAGAGGAGCTCTACAACTGGCGCGACGATGTTCGGCCCAAAGTCGTTGGCAAATTTGATGAGCAAGATGGAGAAACGTCTGGCGGCGAATGGTCCCACCAAAACCCTCACAACCATACGCTGCTGCGCGCCAATGCGGATCTGACGCCGGCCTTGATTGCCAAGGCTTTGGCCAAGCGATTGAAAAAGTTGGGCCTTGATGCCGACATCACGGCGCGCATCGATGCGCAATTGGCGATCATTGAAGCCAAAGAAAAATCGCTTCAAGTTTTAAACATCAACACCATCGGTGAGCGCACGCCTTGGTTTTGCTCCGGTTGTCCACACAACACCTCCACCCGCGTCCCAGAAGGCTCGCGCGCGATGGCGGGCATCGGTTGCCACTTTATGAGTGTGTGGATGGACCGCAGCACGGTGGGCTTCACGCAGATGGGCGGAGAGGGTGTGCCTTGGGTAGGCCAACAACCCTTCAGCCACGATCAACACATGTTTGCCAACGTGGGCGATGGCACCTACTTCCACAGTGGCATGCTGGCCATTCGGCAAAGCATCGCTGCCGGTGTCAACGTGACGTACAAAATTCTTTACAACGACGCCGTAGCCATGACAGGAGGTCAGCAAATTGGCGAACGCCCTGAAGGCCACAGCGTGGTGCAAATTGCCCAAAGCATGCGCGCTGAGGGCGCTGTTCGCATTGATGTCGTCACTGATGAGCCTGAAAAATACGATGGCGTCGCCCTGGCCCAAGGCGTGACGGTACATCACCGCGATGAGCTCGACCGCATTCAACGCGAGATGCGCGAGATCAAAGGTTGCACCGTCATCATTTACGACCAAACGTGCGCAACTGAAAAGCGCCGTCGCCGCAAACGCGGCACCATGGTGGACCCTGCCGTTAGCGTGGTGATCAATGAGCTCGTCTGCGAAGGCTGCGGTGACTGCGGCGTGCAATCGAACTGCTTGTCTGTCGAGCCCCTTGAAACCGAGTTTGGCCGCAAACGCACCATCAACCAAAGCACATGCAACAAGGACACCAGTTGTCTCAAAGGCTTTTGCCCCAGTTTTGTCACGGTCGAAGGCGGACAGCTGAAAAAGAAATCCAAATCAAAAACCGTCACGCCCGCTGGCTTGGGCCTGCTGCCTGAACCCACGTTACCCCTGATTTCCCAAGCCTATGGCGTGGTGGTCGCGGGTGTTGGCGGCACGGGTGTGATCACCATCGGTCAATTGCTGGGTATGGCAGGGCACATCGATGGCAAAGGCATCATCACGCAAGATGCTGCAGGATTGGCGCAAAAAGGAGGGGCCACCTGGAGTCATGTGCTGATCGCCAACACGCAAGATGACATTCGCACCACGCGCGTGAGCATGGCAGCCGCTGATTTGATCATTGGTTGCGATCCCATCGTTACCGCCAGCAAAGAAACCGCTTTGCGTATGCGTGAGGGCCGCACGCACGTTGCCCTGAACTCGCATGGCTCGCCCACCGCTGCCTTTGTCAAAAATAGCAACTGGGAAAACCCGGCTGAACAATGTTTGGCAGAAATCACCCAGACGGTGGGCGTGAATTTGGTGGGTGCATTTGATGCTGATGCCATGGCCAATCAGTTGATGGGTGACACCATCTATGTCAACCCGATGATTTTGGGCTACGCGTGGCAAAAGGGATGGATTCCATTGACCCGTGAAAGCATCTTGCGCGCGATGGCGCTCAATGATGTCCAAGTCCAAAATAACCAAGACGCTTTTGAATGGGGTCGCCATGCTGCACACGATGCGGCTGCTGTTCAACGCATCCTGGCGCCTTCACAGGTGATTGAATTCAAAAAACGCGAGTCGCTTGACACCCTGATTGAGCGCCGCGTCGCCTTTTTGACCGATTACCAAAATGCAGCTTATGCCCAAAACTATCTTGCTTTTTTAACGCAAGTGCAAAAAGTAGAATCCACTTTGGGAAAGAACTCTTTGACTGAAAGTGTAGCCCGTTACCTCTTCAAGTTAATGGCTTACAAAGATGAATACGAGGTCGCACGACTGCACACGGATACGGCCTTTTTGTCGCGGGTCAATGGCATGTTCGAAGGCAACTTCACCTTGAATTACCATCTGGCGCCGCCCTTGACATCAAAGACCAATGAAAAAGGCGAACTCATCAAGCAAAAATTCGGACCTCTCATGCTCACCGGCTTCAAAGTGCTGTCCACACTGAAGTTTTTGCGCGGTACTGCCCTGGATATTTTCGGGCGGACACACGAGCGACAAATGGAACGCGCTTTGATAGAGGAATACAAAAACAGTCTGTCTATTGTGCTCGGCCAATTGAGCGCCGAGAACCATGCCTTGGCACTTGAGCTAGCGCGCCTGCCTGAACAGATCAAAGGTTTTGGCCACGTGAAAGAGCGCAACGTGAAGGCGGCTCGCATGCAGTGGTCCGCCTTGATGGCGAAATTCAACGCTTAATTATTCGGGTTGAATGCCCATCTCCCGCGCCATGGCCTGATACAGGCGGGTCTCTTCGTCGAAAAAACGTTCCAATTCATTCAAGGTCATCGACGGGGCCGGTTCGCTGCCGCTGGCCAACGTTTGTGATTGAAATTGAGTTTCGTGGCAAGCCGCGGTCAGGGCTTTATGTAAGCGACGCACCTGTTCTTCTTGCGCGGTCCTTGCAACAAAAATGGCCCCCCATGTGCCATGAATAAAGTCGGACAGTCCGGGCTCTGATTTGGAAATCGGAAGCGCTTCGGGCATTTTTTCAGACGTATTGGCGGAGGTCGTCCCAAACACCTTTACCTTGCCGGTAGACGCCAAATCACGAACGGCGCTTTGCGGCACGAAGGTGAGATCAATTTGCCCACCCATCAAATCTTGGAGCACGGGCGGCACCCCTTTGTAAGGCACTTGCGTCAATGCTATCCCCGTCTTGCGTGCAAGCCGTTCACCCAACAAATGAATCATGGAGCCGTTACCAATGTGCCCAAAAGTCAAAGGCCGAGAAGACCGACTGCGTGCCAAATGGACAAGTTCACCCAAATGGCGGGCGGGCAAATCGGATCGTCCCAACAAAATATACGGGCCTCGAGTGATGAGCAATACAGGTCGTAAACGGTCACTGGTGTATCGCGCTGCGCGAACCGAGAGCGGTGTCAGAATGGATTCGGTTTGTGAAGCGATCATTAAGACCGGCGAGGCCGCAGAACCCGCTAACATTTTGTTGACGCCCAACGACCCCCCTGCGCCAGGCAGGTTTTCAACCACGACCGCCTGACCGAGTTCACGCTGTGTGGCGACCTGCAATCTTCTTGCCAGGATGTCGGTCGGGTTGCCCGCTGGTTGAGGGACGATCAAACTGATGGGTTGACCAGAAAGTGTTTGCGCCCAAAGTGGCTCTAAACCTAGCAGGCTAAGGCCACTTAAAGAAGCGATGGCTTGACGACGGTTCATCATTTCTGTCTCCTGTTTTTATCAGCCAGAATGGTGCTTTATAGGCACATACTTTGCGACAAGTCAAACTTTAAAGCCAAAGAAATAGCTGATGAAGTTTCAGTTGGTTGAGCTCTTCTGTCATTGCTTCTTGGGCTCAACGAATAACCGCATCCCATTGACAAACACAGCTCCACTTAACTTTGACCAAAAACCGTTAGTCAATTTTATGGTTTAGCGTGAGTCCGGTAATTCAATTTTGACTTCCAAAACCTCAAGATTGTCCTGACGCTCTAAGTTCACCTTGATGTCATTGGGGTTGATTTTGATGTACTTGCTGATCACAGCGATCAACTCGCGTTGGAGATCGGGTAAATAATCTGGT
>CANBWK010000163.1 GCA_947373105.1 Comamonadaceae bacterium
GGAGCCGCTTTAGGTGCGACAACAGCGCCATCGCAACCAGGCGCTGCTGTGGCAGGTGTCCAGTTGGCATCGCGCCAGCAGTATTCATTGGTGCCGTTTTTCCAAACGAACTCGCCTGTACCGTTTTTCCAGTTGTCAACGGTTTGGGCGCCGGCGGCTGTTGCAAGGGCTGCGGTGGCAAACAACATTGCCAATTTATTGAGTTTCTTCATGGTTCTCCTCATGGGGGATAAAGCCGCAGACAGGCTGCGTTAAAAAGGAACGCATCCGATGACCATCACCTGATACGCTGCAATCATTGTGCCACACCCTGAGGGGTAATTCTGTGATGAACCGATCTGGTGCAACTACTGCTTACCTATTTAACCCAATATGTTGCATATTTGACACACCACAATACCTCTAAAATGACTCTTTTCACCTTGCGCTGAATACACCCTTCTCATGACCCAGTTTGCCAAAGAAACCCTGCCCATCAGTCTAGAAGAGGAAATGCGGCGCAGTTACCTCGATTACGCCATGAGCGTGATTGTCGGTCGTGCCCTGCCAGATGCGAGGGACGGACTCAAACCGGTACACCGCCGTGTCTTGTTCGCCATGCACGAGTTAAACAACGACTGGAACCGACCTTACAAAAAGTCCGCTCGTATCGTGGGCGATGTGATCGGCAAGTACCACCCGCACGGTGACCAGTCGGTGTACGACACCATCGTTCGCATGGCGCAAGACTTTTCGCTGCGCCACATGCTGGTGGATGGCCAAGGCAATTTCGGCTCAGTGGACGGCGACAACGCAGCCGCCATGCGGTACACCGAGATCCGATTGGCCAAAATCGCCCATGAAATGTTGGGCGACATTGACAAAGAAACAGTGGATTTCGGCCCCAACTACGACGGCTCTGAAAAAGAACCTTTGGTCTTGCCTTCGCGGCTGCCCAATCTGTTGGTCAATGGCTCTGGCGGTATTGCTGTGGGCATGGCCACCAACATTCCACCTCATAACCTGAACGAAGTGGTGGACGCTTGTTTGCACCTTTTGCGCAATCCCGAAGCCAGCATCGACGATTTGATGGAAATCATTCCGGCACCCGACTTCCCGACGGCGGGTGTGATCTACGGCATCAGTGGGGTCAAAGACGGTTACCGCACAGGCCGAGGCCGCGTTGTCATGCGTGCCAAATGCCACTTTGAAGACATTGACAAAGGCCAGCGACAGGCCATCATCGTCGACGAGCTGCCGTACCAGGTGAACAAGAAAACTCTACAAGAGCGCATGGCCGAGTTGGTACACGAAAAGAAAATTGAAGACATCAGCCATATTCAGGACGAGTCCGACAAATCGGGCATGCGCTTGGTCATTGAACTCAAGCGCGGCGCGGTGCCTGAGGTGGTGCTGAACAACCTGTACAAACAGACACAGTTGCAAGACACCTTTGGCATGAACATGGTGGCCTTGATCGACGGCCAGCCCAAGCTGTGCAACTTGAAAGACCTGATCTCGGTTTTCTTGCAACACCGCCGAGAAGTCGTGACACGCCGCACGGTATTTACGCTGCGCAAAGCCCGTGAACGCGGCCATGTGCTCGAAGGTTTGGCCGTGGCTTTGGCCAACATTGATGAGTTCATCTCGATCATTCGCAATGCGCCCACACCGCCCGTGGCCAAGTCTGAATTGATGGCGCGCCGTTGGGACAGCAAACTGGTGCGTGAGATGCTGACCCGCACCCGTGCCGACGGTGGCGTGATCAATGCTGACGACTACCGCCCCGACGGACTTGAAAAAGAGTTCGGCATGAGCAGCGACGGCCTGTATGCATTGAGCGACACGCAAGCGCAAGAAATTTTGCAAATGCGTTTACAACGCCTGACAGGTCTGGAGCAAGACAAAATCGTCGTTGAGTACAAAGAGGTAATGGCCGAAATCGACGACTTGCTCGACATCCTGTCTAAGCCTGAGCGCGTGTCCACCATCATTAGCGACGAGCTGGCAGCGCTGCGTCAAGAGTTCGGTCAAACCAAAATCGGTACACGCCGCAGCTACATTGAGCACAATGCCCAAGATTTGGCCACCGAAGACCTGATCACCCCCACCGACATGGTGGTGACCTTGTCGCACAGTGGTTACATCAAGAGCCAGCCTTTGAGCGAATACCGTGCGCAAAAACGCGGTGGCCGTGGCAAACAAGCGACCGCCACCAAAGAAGACGATTGGATCGACCAACTCTTCATTGCCAATACGCACGATTACCTGTTGTGTTTCTCTAACCGTGGCCGCTTGTACTGGCTCAAGGTGTGGGAAGTTCCCGCCGGCTCACGTGGTTCGCGTGGTCGCCCCATCGTCAACATGTTCCCGCTTCAAGAGGGCGAGAAAATCAACGTCGTGTTGGCCTTGACCGGCGAGGCACGCACCTTCCCCGACAATCAATACGTCTTCATGGCCACCTCCATGGGCACGGTCAAAAAGACCTCTTTGGACGAATTCAGCAACCCGCGCAAGGGTGGCATCATTGCAGTCAATCTGGACGATGGCGACTTCTTGATTGGCGCGGCTTTGACTGACGGCAAGCACGACGTGATGTTGTTCAGCGACGGTGGAAAAGCCGTGCGCTTTGACGAAAACGATGTGCGCCCTCTGGGCCGCAGCGCACGCGGTGTGCGCGGCATGATGATCGAAGACAGCCAGAGCGTCATTGCCATGTTGGTGTCTGAGCAAGAAAACCCTGATGCGCCGGCAGAAGAAATCAAAGCACGCGCCAGCGTGTTGACGGCAACAGAAAAAGGCTACGGCAAACGCACCAGCATTGCCGAGTACACCCGCCACGGCCGAGGCACAAAAGGCATGATCGCCATTCAGCAATCCGAGCGCAACGGCAAGGTAGTCGCCGCCACTTTGGTTCAAGCCGATGATGAGATCATGTTAATCACTGACACCGGCGTCTTGGTCAGAACCCGCGTTTCTGAAATTCGCGAACTCGGCCGCGCCACACAAGGCGTGACCTTGATCGGGCTTGACGAAGGCGCCAAGCTGTCAGGCCTGCAACGGATTGTGGAGAACGATGCCAATCCAGATGAAGTTCCAGAAGATGATGCGGGCGATGCAGCAGCAACTGAAGAATAAAAGCCCTCTATTGAACAAGCACAAGCATGAGCAAACCCATTCAATCTGAAGGCCTTGCCGCGCTGCGCGTGGAAATCGACAGCCTGGACAGCCAGCTTTTGCGCTTGTTGAATCAGCGCGCGCAAGTGGCCGAAAAAGTGGGCGAGATCAAACGCGCCGAGGGTTCGCCCTTCTTTCGGCCTGACCGTGTCGCCCAGGTCATTGAAAAAATCACGCAAGCCAACCAAGGGCCTTTAAAAGACGCGCACATTGCTTCCATCTGGCGTGAAATCATGTCAGCCTGCTTGGCCCTTGAGGCACCCCAACGCGTCGCGGTGTTGGGCCCGCAAGGCACCTTCTGCGAGCAAGCGGCCATTGAATTTTTTGGCAGCGCCGCCAACCTGATTTACTGCGCCAACTTTGACGAGGTCTTTCACGCCACAGCTGCAGGCACCGCGCAATACGGCGTGGTGGGCATGGAAAACTCCACCGAAGGCGTGGTGGCCCGTTCGCTCGATTTGTTTTTGCGCTCACCCGTGCATGTGGTGGGTGAAGTCAGTTTGCAAGTGCGCTTTAATTTGCTGCGCCAACTCAACTCCGATGCAGGCATCGAAGTCGTCATGGCCCACCCCCAAGCCCTGGCCCAATGCCAGGGCTGGCTCACCAAGCACCTGCCCCATGTAGAGCGACGCGCCGTCTCGAGCAACGCCGAAGGTGCACGCCTGGCCGCCACCAACCCCGCTTGGGCCGCGTTGGCCAGCGAGCGTGCGGCCAGCCAGTTTGCGCTGCACATCGTGCACCACGCGATTCAAGACGAGGCTTACAACCGCACCCGTTTTGCCGTGATCAGCTTGCCGCAAATCATGGCGACACCGCCTGCATCCGGTAAGGACTGCACCAGCCTGGTGGTTTCGGTGCCCAACCGCCCAGGTGCGGTTCACGACCTGTTGGTACCGCTCAAAAACAACGGCGTGTCCATGACCAGATTTGAGTCGCGTCCCGCCAAATCAGGACAGTGGGAATACTATTTCTACATCGACATCCAAGGTCACATCAGCCAGCCCCATGTGGCCGCAGCTTTAGCCGAACTCCAGGGCCTGTGCGCCTTCTACAAGGTGTTAGGCTCTTACCCCGTCAGCGAATAATCTGCGCATGAAGTTCGAAAAACTGGCCCTGATCGGCTGCGGCCTGATGGGCGGCTCTTTTGCATTGGCCTTAAAGAAAGCAGGCTTGGTGAATTTGATCGTGGGCTTCAGCGCCTCCGAACGCACCCGCCAAAAAGCACTCGCTCTCGGCGTCATTGACGCCATAGCTGACGATGTGGCCATGGCGGTTCAAGGCGCTGACTTGGTCTTGGTTGCCGTTCCTGTCAGTGCCACACAAGCCACCTTTGCTGCCCTTGCACCCGCGCTGTCTGCTCAGGCTTTGCTGATGGATGTGGGGTCCACCAAAACCGATGTGGTGGCTGCAGCCGTGGCGACCTTGGGCGAACGGCTGGCTTGCTTTGTGCCTGCTCACCCGATTGCCGGTAAAGAAGTGGCGGGCGTGGAACATGCAGACGCCGAGCTCTACCAAAACCGCCAATTGATCTTGACCCCATTGCCCAGCAACGGACTGCGCAAAATTGCACAAGCCCACGATGTTTGGGAAGCCATTGGCTGCCAAGTGATCACCTTGACGCCAGAGCAACACGACGCCACTTTTGCCGCCGTGAGTCACTTGCCGCATTTAGTGGCATTCGCCTTGGTCAACGCCATCGCGCAACAACCCAAAGGGGCCGACTATTTTTCGATGGCGGGTCCAGGCTTCAGAGATTTTTCGCGCATTGCGGCGTCCGACCCTGCAGTTTGGCGCGACATTTTGCTGGCCAATCGCGAGCAGGTGTTGCACCAATCGGCATTGATGCGCAAAGCCCTGGACGACTTGGAAACAGCCATGACCGAAGGTAACGCACAGGCCCTGGAAAGCATGATTGCGCAAGCCAGCCGAACCCGTGCCCAATGGCGCTTGGGCGGCAACAATTCTGAAGCCAACGCTTAAACCCTGTTTGCAACCGCTTTTCTAGACCTACCCCCCTTGATGGGCGCGTCAGGCACCGTGACCTTACCCGGCTCCAAAAGCATTTCCAATCGGGTGCTTTTGCTGTCGGCTTTGTGCCAAGGCACGACCGTGGTGCATGACCTGCTGGACTC
>CANBWK010000164.1 GCA_947373105.1 Comamonadaceae bacterium
ATCGCCAAGAGCGTGATCTTCAAACGCAAGGAAGACGGCCTGGCCGTGCTGGTCGTGACTTCAGGTGATCGCCGCGTGGACGAAAAAAAGGTCTCTGCTTTGGTGGGCAAGATTGGACGTGCCGATGCCGAGTTCGTGAAAACGCAGACCGGCTTTTCCATCGGCGGCGTCTCGCCTGTGGCGCATCGCCAAGCTTCAATCACTTTGCTCGACCAAGACCTCTGGCGCTTTGACGAAGTGTGGGCCGCTGCAGGCCACCCCCATGCAGTGTTTTGCCTGCGCCCGCAAGACCTTCTGACCTTGACCAGCGCACCCCGAGCCGACGTAGTGCAAGGGCCCACGCCATGAGCCGCCTGTCTCGTCTGGCGCAATTGGCGGCGCGTGTGGTCGCAGACCCGCAACCGCATGTGCCATCGCCTTGCGTGTCCATTTGCGTCATGAATCCCCTGACCGGTTGGTGCGAAGGTTGTTTGCGCACCTTGGCTGAAATCGGTGACTGGGCCCATGCCGACGACGCCGCCAAACGCCAGGTCTGGCAAACCATTGCACAGCGCATCCCCATCGCAGAGAGTGCCGCATGAAACACATCAGCTTTTACTTTGACTTCATCTCGCCCTATGCGTGGCTGGCTTTTCAGGCCCTGCCGCAAGCCTTGCAAGGCATCAGCCATACGGTGACCTACAAGCCCGTGTTGTTCGGCGCGATGCTCAAACACCACGGGCAACTCGGCCCGGCAGAGATACCGTCCAAACGCGATTGGACCTACCGGCAAGTGCAATGGCTGGCACACACCCAAGGCATTGCGTTGCAAATGCCCGGCACGCACCCTTTCAACCCTTTGGGTTTGTTGCGACTGGCCGTGGCCAGTCAAGTCAGCGGTTTACCCAACCGCTATGTGACCGAAACCATATTCAAGCAAGTCTGGTGCACTGGTCAGGATGCCGCCGATGCGCAAGCCTTGGCCGCCTTGACCGCGCAAATTGCCCCGAGCCGAGACCCCCAGTCACCCGAAGTGAAGCAGCAGTTGCAAGCCTGGACCGAAGAGGCCATTGCACTGGATCTATTCGGTGTTCCCAGCGTGGTGGTGGATGGCAAGGTGTTTTGGGGTCAAGATGCCTTGCCCATGCTGCGAGCCTACTTGACGGGTGACGACTGGTTCAGCGGTCCCGCTTGGCATGGGGTTCGCGAGATTCCGGTGGGCGTTCGTCGTCCATAAAAATGTCTTGATCGTTGGACGCCGGATCGAGCCGGTTGGCCACCACGGCATAAACGATGGTGATGGCCAGAAACACCAGCACACAACCTTGCGCGGTGACCCAGAAGCTGAAGGGCCAGTCACCCCACATGAAGTTCAGGTTGCGTGCAAAAAAACTCACCCCAAATGACGCTGCAGCCCAGATCATCAACAAGGCTGCAGTCAGCCATCGCAATCGGCGTTGCGATCCGGCAGGACGTGGTGAACGGGTGAACATGCCCTGAGCATAACGGCAGGGGAAGAAAAGTATTTACAGGTGAACAGGCTTTAATTTCACAATGCAAAATAAAAGCCAAGGGTTTCAACCTAAATCGTCAGCCCCTGTTGGTTTCGCGTCAGACGAAGGTCAGAGCTGGCCTTAAGAATCGGTGCAAGTTCCCATGTTGGGTACTGATTTTCAATTGGAGACAGCGCTATGGCTACAACTGCACCCCGTCCGATGTCGGCCGAAGAGAAGAAAGTGATCTTTGCTTCCTCTCTCGGTACCGTGTTCGAGTGGTATGACTTCTACTTGTACGGCTCACTTGCCGCAATCATTGCCAAGCAATTCTTCAGCGGTCTGGATGAAGGCTCGGCCTTCATCTTTGCGCTGTTGGCTTTTGCTGCCGGTTTCATTGTGCGTCCCTTCGGCGCCATTTTCTTTGGCCGTTTGGGCGACATGATCGGTCGCAAGTACACCTTCTTGGTGACCATCCTGATCATGGGTCTGTCGACCTTCATCGTGGGTATTTTGCCCAACTACGCCAGCATCGGTGCAGCGGCTCCCGTCATCCTGATCGCCTTGCGCTTGCTGCAAGGCTTGGCCTTGGGTGGTGAATACGGTGGCGCAGCCACCTACGTGGCTGAGCACGCACCTGCAGGCAAACGCGGCGCCTACACGTCGTGGATTCAAACCACGGCAACCCTGGGTCTTTTCCTGAGCTTGATGGTGATTTTGGGCACCCGTACCGCCATCGGTGAAGAGGCTTTCTCTGACTGGGGCTGGCGCGTTCCCTTCATTGTTTCCATCTTGTTGTTGGCCGTGTCGGTCTACATTCGATTGAGCATGAATGAATCCCCTGCTTTCGTGAAAATGAAAGCCGAAGGCAAAACCTCCAAAGCGCCTTTGACAGAATCCTTCGGCCAGTGGAAAAACCTCAAAATCGTGATCCTGGCCTTGGTCGGTCTGACCGCAGGTCAAGCCGTGGTCTGGTACTCCGGTCAGTTCTATGCCTTGTTCTTCTTGACGCAAGCCCTGAAAGTGGACGGCGCCACCGCCAACATCATGGTAGCGGTCTCCTTGATCATCGGTACACCTTTCTTCATAGTGTTCGGCTCATGGTCTGACAAAATCGGTCGCAAGCCCATCATCTTGGCCGGTTGTTTCTTGGCTGCGGTGACTTACTTCCCCGTGTTCCAAGCCTTGACCAAGGCGGCTAACCCCGACTTGTACGCGGCACAAGCCAACGCCAAAGTGGTGGTGACTGCCGATCCAGGCGAGTGCTCGTTCCAGTTCAACCCAACGGGCACCAAGAAGTTCACATCGTCTTGCGACATTGCCAAACAACGCCTCGCTGGCGCTTCGGTGAGCTACATCAACGAAGTGGCTGCGCCCGGTACAGCGGCCACCATCAAAGTGGGCGAGACCTTGGTTATCGTCAAAAATTCTGCTGAAGACATCGCTGCAGCCAAAGCCAAGGCTGAAGAAAAGTTGGCCGCGCTGAGTGCCGCCGAGCCTAAAGATGCCAAGGCCATCGAAGCCGCCACCAAGTCCGTCAAAGATTTGAGTGGCGAGAAGACCGCCAACGGTGCTTTGTTGGGCGCCAACCTGAGCGCTGCGCTCAAAGCCGCGGGTTACCCAGCCAAAGCTGACATGGCCAAGTTTGACAAAACCATGGTCATCATCATCCTGACTTACCTGGTGATTCTGGTCACCATGGTTTACGGTCCTATTGCCGCCATGCTGGTGGAAATGTTCCCGACCCGTATCCGGTACACCTCCATGTCCTTGCCTTACCACATCGGTAACGGCTGGTTCGGCGGCTTGCTGCCCACCACCGCCTTTGCGATCGTGGCGCAGACCGGTGACATGTACAACGGCTTGTGGTACCCCATCATCATTGCCGGTGCAACGGTGGTCATCGGTGGCTTGTTCATCAAGGAAACCAAAGACGTCGACATCTACGCCAACGACTGAGCGTTGTAAGCAACCCGAGGGCTCTCGGGTGCTAAATTCAAGGCCCTCCCTCCGTGGAGGGCCTTTTTTATTTCTTGGAGAACAAACATGTGGAAGATTGCTGTCGGCTTCGTTATTTTTGCAGGTCTGGCGTTGTGGGTCATCAGCAAAGGTGGCGACAGCCTGGACATGGGCGGTGAAAAACACGGCGCTGATGCCGTGCATACAGAGCCTGCCAAAGAGGCTGCACCCGCACCCGCACCCGCCAAATAGATTTATAAAAAATAAATTTATAATAAAATGAATAAATAAAAATTTTCAGGAAAGTGTTTGAAGGGTTATGGCGTTCAGTACAGACAGGTTCTTATGCACTTCCATTGACACAGAACAGTCAAACGCCGTCACGGCTTTGTACCAGAACAACCCCGATTACTGGCTCTCGATTGCCGCTTCAGCACCCACAGCTTCCATGGCTTGCCAGGATCTGGTGCAGTCCGTGGAGGGAAAATTTCCTAAGTTGGGTATTTACGATGCGCAGCAAGTTTTAATCGGGGTTTGCTTTTTGGGGCGCGATTTTTTGGCACCCCATGTGTGGCACATTGAGTTTTTCCTGGTGTCTTCGGCCTTGCGCGGGAGCGGCGCTTCGGCCGAGATCTTGGCCGGATTAGAGCAATGGATTCAAAGCCAAGGCGGACAGTGGCTGCGCCTGGGCTGCGTCATCACAGACGAACGGGCGCTCAGATTCTTGAGTAAGCACGGCTTCACTGATTTGGGCCTGTGGCAAGGGCGGATACTCCGTAAAGCCGTTAGCTTGCAGTTGAAGTGGAAACCCTTAGCTGGCGGCACATTGAACGATTATTTTCAAGTCGTGCCGAATGACCGCATCGGCTTCGAGGCGTAAAGCCTGACATACCCCTTGCAAGTGCAGTCCTTGCACAATGCCTAGAATGTCGGGGCCCACTCTAAAAGCAGTACACCATGTCCCAAGGTCTCATCCGCATTCGCGGAGCGCGTCAACACAACCTCAAAAACATCGATCTGGACATCCGCACCGGTGAATTGACCGTGGTGACCGGGCCCAGCGGCTCAGGCAAATCGAGTTTGGTGTTTGACACCTTGTACGCCGAAGGCCAGCGCAGGTATGTAGAGACTTTCAGCGCCTATGCGCGGCAGTTCCTGGACCGCATGGACAAGCCTGCGGTGGACAAAGTCGAAGGGGTGCCGCCGGCCATTGCCATCGATCAGACCAACCCCGTGCGCAGCTCGCGCTCGACGGTGGGCACCATGACCGAGCTGAACGACCACCTCAAGTTGTTGTTTGCGCGCTTAGGTCAGCTCTATGACCGCCAAACTGCGCAGCCCGTTCAACACGACACCCCTGAGAGCATTTACGCCCAGATGTTGGCCCGATCTGTGGCGGCCCAAGACCCGCGCGTGGTGGTGACCTTTCCCGTCGAGCTGCCGGCCAATACCAGTGCCCAAGAGGTGGAGCAGTGGCTGTCGGCCAGTGGCTTTACCAAAGTGCAGGCCGAACGCGAAGTGGCCACCCCCACGGGCCCGCGCAAGGTGCTGGACGTGGTGGCCGACCGATTCCGTTTGGGCAACGCCGAAAAAGCCCGCGTGGTCGAAGCCATTGAAACAGCACTCAAACGCGGCAGCGGCCGTCTCAACGTGTACAAAGTCGCCTCTGACGAAGCGGGCCAGGGCGAAGAAGCTGAACTGTGGCGCTACTCCACCGGCTTGCATTGCCCCGAAAGCGATTTGCGTTACCCCGAACCCTTGCCCTCGATGTTCTCGTTCAATTCGGCCTTTGGCGCGTGCGAGACTTGCCGTGGCTTTGGGCGGGTCATTGG
>CANBWK010000165.1 GCA_947373105.1 Comamonadaceae bacterium
ATCCGACCGGTCCGCCATCAAAACGGTGGATCACCGCTTCGAGCAGTTTGCGGTCCATCAGGTCAAAGCCTTCGGGGTCGACATCCAACATGGTCAGGGCTTTTTGCGCAATGCCTTGGTCAATCAGCCCCTGGCCTTTGACATCGGCATAGTCGCGCACCCGGCGCAGCAAGCGGTTGGCGATGCGCGGCGTGCCGCGTGAGCGGCGGGCAATTTCAAAACCACCGGCCTCGTCCATCGGCGTCTTCAGCAAGCCGGCGCTGCGTTTGACGATGCGTGCCAATTCTTCAGGCGTGTAAAACTCCAGCCGAGAGACAATGCCAAAGCGGTCGCGCAAGGGGTTGGTCAGCATGCCGGCGCGGGTGGTGGCGCCCACCAAGGTGAAGGGCTGCAAGTCCAGCTTGATGCTGCGCGCGGCCGGCCCCTCGCCGATCATGATGTCGATCTGGTAGTCCTCCAGCGCAGGGTACAAAATTTCTTCGACCACAGGTGACAAACGGTGGATTTCGTCGATGAACAGCACATCGTTTTTTTCCAGGTTGGTCAGCAAGGCGGCCAGGTCTTTGGGCTTTTCCAGCACCGGACCGCTGGTCTGGCGCAGGTTCACACCCAGCTCGGCGGCAATGATGTGACTCAGCGTGGTCTTGCCCAAACCCGGCGGGCCAAACAGCAGCACATGGTCCAAAGGCTCGCCGCGCATCTTGGCGGCACTGATGAAGATTTCCAGCTGCTCGCGCACCTTGACCTGGCCGACATACTCGTCCAGCAATTTGGGGCGTAATGCCCGCTCAATGGCTTCCTCTTGCGCTGTTTCGGGCACCGCAGAAACCATGCGTTTTTCAGGCGCGGGGGCGAAGTCGTCGATTTGAATGCTCATGGGGATACCAGTTCGATGATGTCGTTCAACTCCAGGCGAACGGACTGAAACACAGCATCGCTGACGCGCTTCCACGGGTGCCGACTGGCCCCGCGTTGCCGCCAGTCGAAACTTTGGGGTTGATGGCACAGAATAAAGCTGGGTTCTTTGGCCGATTTACTGTTGTCTAAGGCAAAAGGATTGCTTGCGTTAGAGGCTGCAGTGGACATGGGCAAGCCAATCACGATCGAGGTACGCTCGTTGAAGGCCTTGGGCGACAGCACCAGCATAGGGTGCATGGCACGCATTTCGCGACCAGCTTGGGGATCGAAGTTGATCCAGATGATGTCTTGCCGCTCGGGCACCCAAGTTGTGCTCAGGGCTGACTTTCTGCCAGCAGTCAACGAACTTGACACCGAACTAGGCACCGAACTCGGCACCTTGCGGTGCATCGGCTTGCCATTCGCCGCCATGGGTTTGGGGGTCGAATGCGGCCAACTTATCTTGCAAACTGGGGCGCTGCTGGACCGCGCGCAATTCCAGACGGCCCTTGGCCAACACAGTAGCCTGCAAAGGGGTATCTGGGGTAATACCCAGCGACTGCATCAACTCACGGCTGAGCCGAATACCATGGCTGTTGCCCCAAGCGGAGATGGTGAGGTCTGTCGATTTCATGTTTTCAGTATATCCATTGGATATACAAATAGCAAACGAGATATTGAATTACTTGGTCAAAGCCTTCAGCGCCAACTTGATGCCATCACTTACCCCGACATCGGCGGGCAGGTTTTTCAGAGCGGCTGCGGCTTCTTTGTCGCTGTAGCCCAGGGCCAGCAAGGCTTGTTGAATGTCGCCGTGGGCATCCCCTGCGAACACGGTGAACAAACCGATGTCGCCACCCAACTTGCCTTTGAGTTCCAGCAACAAGCGCTCGGCCGTTTTTTTACCAATACCAGGCACCTTGACCAATCTGCCAGCCTCTTGCACCGTCACCGCGTGCGCCAAATCGGCCACACTCATGCCTGACAGCACCCCCAGCGCGGTACGGGGACCCACACCGGAAATTTTGATCAATTGGCGAAAGGCATCACGCTCCACCGCGCCACTGAAGCCGTACAAAATTTGTGCATCTTCACGCACCACAAAATGGGTCAGCAGACTGACTTTTTCACCAAGGGCGGGCAGGTTGTAAAAGGTGCTCATCGGCACGTTCACTTCGTAGCCCACGCCATGGCAATCGATCACCACTTCGGGCGGATTTTTGTCACTGAGAATGCCTGTTAATTTGCCGATCATGGGGTGAATGCCTTCATTGCCGTTCTAAATGCCTATCATTGGGGGTGCAGCGGCTCGGTTGTGACCGCGCCTGCAACCCATGGGATTATCAGCTTGATTGTCAGACACACCTTT
This sequence comes from Comamonadaceae bacterium, assembly GCA_947373105.1. Taxonomy (GTDB): domain Bacteria; phylum Pseudomonadota; class Gammaproteobacteria; order Burkholderiales; family Burkholderiaceae_C; genus Limnohabitans_A. The sequence continues at coordinate 2,267 of CANBWK010000165.1, forward strand.
ACGCCGCTCAATAACAACCGCTTGTCGAACCTGTGCGGTCCGACCGATGCGCATTTGCGCACCATCGAAGTGGGCTTGCAAGTGGGCATTGCCCATCGGCATGAACAGTTCAAAATCGATGGACCGAAAGCCAAGGCCCAACGGGCACTGGAGCTTGTGCAAGCCTTGTACGAGTTGGCCGACCGACCGATTCTGGAGGAGACCGTTCAATTGATGCTGGCCGGCGACACCACCATGCCGACATCGGTGGAGGGCGCACAAAATCTGACCACCCGCCGAGCGGACTTGAAGGCCCGCACACCCGTGCAAGCCCAATACCTTGACAGCATTGCCAGCCACGACATCAGCTTTGGCATTGGGCCTGCCGGAACGGGCAAAACCTATTTGGCCGTGGCCTGCGCTGTCGATGCCTTGGAGCGCAGTGCGGTGCAACGCATTGTGTTGACCCGCCCGGCTGTTGAAGCGGGTGAACGTTTGGGATTTTTGCCTGGCGATTTGTCGCAAAAAGTCGACCCGTACTTACGCCCTTTGTACGACGCTCTGTATGACCTGATGGGTTACGAAAAAGTGCAGAAAGCGTTTGAGCGCAATGCCCTCGAAATCGCGCCACTGGCTTTCATGCGTGGTCGCACCCTGAACAACGCCTTTGTGATTCTGGATGAAGCCCAAAATACCAGTGCAGAACAAATGAAAATGTTTTTGACCCGCATCGGCTTTGGGGCCAAAGCGGTCATTACCGGCGACATCAGCCAAGTCGATTTACCCAAAGGACAACTCAGCGGCTTGGTCGATGCTGAACGTGTCTTGCGGCGCGTCAAAGGCATCTCTTTCACGCGTTTTACCAGCGCCGATGTAGTGAGGCACCCCTTGGTCGCCCGGATCGTGGATGCGTATGACGCCCAAGGCAGTGCCGCTCGCCGTGGCTTGGCTGCAGAGGACTGAGCAGCATGGCCTTGAACCAACTCCAGTTGTCGCTTCAATTCGCCGACATTCCTTATGCAGCACGTCACCGCAACGCCCTGCCACGCCACAAAGTCACCCGCTGGATTCGACATGCCCTGAGCGATGACGCGGAAATCACGGTGCGCATTGTGAACGCCGATGAAGGCCAACGCCTGAACAAAGAGTTTCGCAACAAAGACTACCCCACCAACGTGTTGACCTTTGAGTATGCGCAAGCGACACAAGAACGCCCATGGGTGATGGCCGACTTGGTACTTTGCGCACCGGTGGTGGCCCAAGAAGCCAAAGCGCAGGGCAAAACGCTGCAAGCCCATTACGCCCATTTGCTGGTCCACGGCACATTGCATGCACAAGGCTGGGACCATGAAACATCCGAAGCCGATGCCAATGAGATGGAAGACTACGAGATCGCCATCTTGAAGGAAATGGGCTTTCGCAACCCCTATGCTTGAAGGCCTTTGAACGCCGCTTTCAGCGGCCCAGCGCGTCTTCCATCAAGCGCACTTTCACGCTGCGGCCTTTGACTTTGCCGTCCGACAATTGGGTCACCGCCTGTTTGGCGATGCTGCGCTCGACCGCCACGTAGGTAGAGAATTCGTTGACGTTGATCTTGCCGACCTGCTCGCGGGTGAAGCCGGCTTCGCCCGTCAATGCGCCGAGCACATCACCGGCACGGATTTTTTCTTTGCGCCCCCCCACAATTTGCAACGTGGCCATCGGCGGACGCAAGACACCTCCGGCAGCGGGCGTGAGGCTGATCAAAGGGGCCCACACCGACTCGCGCCCCTGCAGCTGCTCGATCTTGCCCACGCTGCCCATTTCGTCCATGCTCGCCAAGCTGATGGCCAGGCCTTCGGCATCGCCTCGACCGGTGCGGCCAATGCGGTGAATGTGCACTTCTGAATCCGGCGTCACATCCACATTGATAACGGCTTCGAGCTGCGCCACATCCAGGCCACGCGCAGCCACGTCAGTCGCCACCAGCACCGAGCAACTGCGGTTGGCAAACTGAATCAACACCTGATCGCGCTCGCGTTGGTCCAGCTCGCCGTACAAAGCCAGAGCGCTGAAACCTTGCGCTTGCAGCACGGCCACCAAGTCGCGGCATTGCTGCTTGGTATTGCAAAAAGCCAGCGTGGACTCGGGACGGAAATGGTTCAGCACCTGCGATACCGCATTCAGCCGTTCGCCTTCTTTGACCTCAACAAATACTTGGCGGATTTTGGTGGCACTGTGCTGCGCTTGCACCGTCACGGTTTGCGGGTTGCGCATGAACTGGCTTGCCAACTTGGCAATGCCTTCAGGGTAAGTGGCCGAGAACAACAGTGTCTGGCGGTCTTTGGCGCATTGCTTGACGACCTTGGCGATGTCTTCCATAAAGCCCATGTCCAGCATGCGATCGGCTTCGTCCAGCACCAAGGTTTTGACAGCATGCAAACTCAACGAGCCGCGCTCCAAATGGTCCAAGATGCGCCCGGGTGTGCCAACCACCACATGCGCGCCATGCTCCAAGCTGATGACTTGGCCGCGCAGCGGCACGCCACCACACAGCGTGACCACTTTGATGTTGCCGGTGGCACGCGCCAAACGGCGAATTTCTTGGGTCACCTGATCGGCCAACTCGCGGGTCGGGCACAGGACCAGCGCCTGAACGGCCATGTCGGTGGCCTGCAATTTCTCCACCAAAGGAAGGCCAAAGGCAGCGGTCTTTCCACTGCCGGTGCTGGCTTGGGCGATCAAGTCTTGGCCCGCCAGCGTCAAAGGCAAACTGGCCGCCTGGATGGGCGTCATGGCCACATAGCCCGCGTCAGCGACGGCGCGCAGCAGCTTGGGGTCCAGGGGGAGGGTGTTGAAGAGCGGGGGGCTCTGCTCAGCGGCGACATCGATCGCGGGCGCGGAGACTTCGGTGGTTTCTTCATGCATAACCACTGATTATCGACCCTGCGCGCTGAATCAGGTAGTCCACGAACCGGTGACCCTTGACGCGACC
>CANBWK010000166.1 GCA_947373105.1 Comamonadaceae bacterium
CGGTGGGCTGCAGCCACTGCCGCCAAAGCGGTTACTCGGGCCGCACCGGTGTCCACGAGTTGCTGGTCATTGACGACGCCATGCGCCGCAGCATCCTGGACGGCAAAGACTCCTCAAGCCTGCACCAGCAAGCCATGAACGCAGGCATGCACACCCTGTACCAAGACGGCCTGCGCAAAGTGGTCGACGGCGTCACCACCCTCGACGAACTCTTGCGCGTGACCGAGGACCAGACCGATGCCTGAGTTCGCCTGGAAAGCAGCGCGAGCCAATGCAGAGATTGTCGAAGGCCGCATCACCGCGGCCACGCAAGCCCGCGCCATGCAACAGTTGCGCTCGCAAGGCCTGACCCTGCTCACCATCGCCGAAGCCGCCGCACTGGCCCCGGTGTCCAGCCTGATGGCCGACACACAGCCCTCGGGCCTGGGTAAACTTTTTCAGAATGACAAGATCACGCAGGTCGACATCCTGGCCTTGTCCAGCGAGCTGTCCATCATGCTCAAAGCCGGGCTGGCGCTCGACAACGCCTTGCGCGTGCTGATCGGCATGAACGCCAAACCCGCCATGGGCCGGCTGACGCAAACCCTGCTGGCCGATGTCAAAGGCGGCGCCACGCTCAGCAAGGCGCTGTCCAAACACCCTGAACAGTTCAACAGCTTTTTCATCAACATGATCCGCTCTGGCGAGGCCAGTGGCCAGTTGAGCGACGTGCTCGAACGTCTGGTCGAACACCTTGAGCGGCTCAAAGCCCTGCGCGAAAGCGTGATTTCCGCCATCATTTACCCGTGCATCCTGCTCGGCGTGGCCGTCATCTCGCTCGTCGTCATGCTCGGTTTTGTGGTGCCGCAATTCGAGGTGCTGTTCAACGACATGGGCGACAAACTGCCCATGGCCACGCGCATCGTCATGGTCGTCGGCCATGCCTTTACCGACTACGCGCTCATCATGGGCATTGTTTTATTTTTCGGCTTTTTGATCGTACGCAAGTGGTGGAACTCAGCCACCGGTCAACGCTGGTGGCAAGCCAAAGCGTTGCGCCTGCCTGTGCTGGGCCCCTTGGTCCTCAAATACAACCTCACTCTGTTTGCCCGGTCTTTGGGCACACTCATGGGCAACGGCGTGCCGCTCATGGCGGCGCTGCAAATTGCCATCCAAACCGTGGGCAACGGCAACCTGCGCCAAGCACTTGAGACCATTCCGCCCAAAGTCAAAGGCGGCGGCAAAATGGTAGACGCCATCAGCAGTTGCGGTATCTTTGAGCCACTGGCTGTCAACCTCATCAAAGTCGGCGAAGAAACCGGCCGCATGGGCACCATGCTGCTCGAGCTGGCACGCATCTTCAACACCGACGTCGAAAACGGCGTCAAACGCGGCCTGACTTTGCTCGAGCCCTTGCTCATCATGGTGCTGGGCATCCTGATCGCCTCCATCATCGTGTCCATCCTGCTCGGCATCCTTTCGGTGAACGACCTCGCCGTATAATTTTTCGATCATCACAGGCCTCACACCATGCCCCAAACACACATCCCCAGTCAGCGCAAAAACCGTGAAAACCGGGGCTTTACTCTCATCGAATTGCTCGTGGTCTTGGCCATTCTCACCATGCTCGCGGGCTTGGTTGGCCCACGCGTCTTGAGCCAACTGGGCGGCGCCAAATCCAAAACGGCCGGTGTGCAAATTGCCGACATCGAAAAATCCCTCGAAATCTTCAAGCTCGACGTCGGCCGTTTCCCATCCACCGACGAAGGCCTCAACGCCTTGAACACCGCGCCCTCTGGACTGGCGGGCTGGAACGGCCCCTACATCAAAGGCGGCATCCCTAACGACCCTTGGGGCAAGCCCTACAAATACACCAGCCCTGCGGCCAATGGCGGCATTGACATCGTGTCTTTAGGTGCAGACGGTGCCCCCGGCGGTGAAGGTGAAAACGCTGACGTCCGCAACAAACCCTGAGGCCACAAGCCCTGAGCGCTCGGCGCAGCGCCCACGTCTGCAGCGGGGCTTCACGCTGATCGAGCTCATTGTGGTCATTGCCATCATGGGCCTCTTGGTGGGTTTGGTGCCCGTGGCCTATGGCAAAGTGCGTGAATCCACCCAGTACCGCAGCCTGCTGCGCACCATCACGGCCGACATGCGCCGTGCCCGCCAAAACGCCCAGGCCGTGGGCCAACCCCAAGCCTTTGTGGCCGACCTCAATGGGCGCAAAGTCGGCTTGCAAGGCCAGTCCTTGCACGACGTCCCCCAGCCCCTGCAAATCAAAGCCACCGTGGGCAACGAGCAATTGCAAGACGGCATGGCCAGCATCGTCTTTTTGCCCAGCGGCGGCGCCACCGGCGGCAGCATTGAGATCATTCGCCCCAACAAAGAAGGCACCCGTTTGCGTGTCGACTGGCTCTCCGGGCAAGTCACGCAGGAGCGCTTGTTGCCATGAAAGCGCAGCGCAAAGACCAGCGCAAAAACCAGCGCGGTTTCACCCTGCTTGAACTCATGGTCGCTTTTGCGATCATGGCCATATCTCTGGGCATGATTTACCGCGCCATGGGCGGCAGTGCCAGCACCGCCGGCAACCTCGCGGCACGCCAGCAGGCCGTCATGCTGGCCGAATCTCTGTTGCAGAGCAAAGACTCGGTGACGAACGAAGGTTGGAACGACAACGGACAAGAAGGCAACTTCAACTGGCAAGTCGCCAGCCAGTTATACGGTGTGCTCGACAACACCCCCGGTCGCCTCAAGCTGCATGAAATCAGCGTCACCGTCTCATGGCCAGACGGCACCAAAACCCGCCAAGTGCAAACTCAAACCCTGCTGCCCCAACGCCTGCCCGGTCCTGGAGAAAAATTCCAATGACCCGCGCCCACACTGCTCGCATGCAAGGCTTCACCCTCGTTGAGTTGTTGGTCGTTATGACCATGCTCTCCCTGATCATGGTCGGCATGGCTGGCGCTTTTCGCACCATGGCGCAAACCGAAACGCGTGTCGATGAAAAACTCCAGCGCACCGATCAAATGCGGGTGGTGCAGCAGTTTCTGCGGCATACGGTCAGCCGCATTGATGGCACTTTGGTCGACCTGCCGCAACGCGGGCAGGGGGTTTTATTCCAAGCCAATGCCGACAGCGTCCAGTGGGTCGGCATCATGCCGGCCCGGCCCGGCGTCGGCGGGCGTCATTTTTTCCGGCTTGCGCTCGAAGACACTTCGGGGGGCGACAAAGGCCTCGTCATCCGCTACGTGCCGTGGGCCATGCAAGTCCAGTTTCCCGACTGGACGCAGGCCGAAAGCCAAGTCCTGGTCAACCGCATCACCCAGTGGAGCGTCGAAACCGAAGGCCTGCCGCGCGAACTGTCCCAGCTCAACGGCGAGTGGCCCCGTGGCTGGCAAACCACCTGGACCGCCCCCAAAGCCATACCCCAGCGCATGCGCATCAATATGGCCGATGCCAAAGGCCCTTGGCCACCGATCATTTTGAGCCTCTTTCCATCGGCCAACAGCACGCCCACCAACAGCGGTTTTGTTACCGGCGGAGGGAGCGTCGATTGAAATCACTTCAATTTAATCCTAATTTACGTCAACAAGGCATCGCCCTCATCGCCGTGCTCTGGCTCGTCTCTGCGCTGGGCATCATGGTTGTTGGCATGATGTACGTCATGCGCGGCGAAATCCGCATGGCCAGCCAAACCCAACGCGCCACGCTGGACACCGGCATTGCCGACGCCGCCATCCGCCTGACCCTGCAGCAACTTCAGCTGGCCAACACCAAGGCCTTTAAAGCGGTGCAAAGCTTCCCAGTCGAGGTGTTTGGCCGCAGTGTGCAGGTCGACGTCATTCCGCTTAACGGCTTCATTAGCCTGAACGACGCACCCCCGCCCTTGCTGGCCGCAGCCTTTCAGTTCGGCGCAGGCCTTCCGCCCGAATTGGCCCTGCCACTGGCCAACGCCATTGACCAAGAGCGCAAAAAACCCACTCCCAAAAGCACACCCAACAAGTTTCAGTCGGTCGAAGACCTGCTGCGCATCCCCGGCATCACCTACGGCATCTTTGCCCAAACCCAAGACCTGTTCACGGTCGACATCAACAACTCCCCCTTGGTCAACCCGCTGGCGGCATCTCCACGGGTGTTGGCCGTCTTGGGGGGCGGTGACCCGGCCAAAGCCGAGCAAGTCATGGCTGCCCGTGTGGGCAAAGGCGAGGGCGCCGACACCACCGGCCTTCAATTTGTGCAAAACAATGCAACAACTTACGTCTTGTTGAAAGCCACCCTGCAAAACAGCGACAATAGGCCACTTGTCAGAGTGTGGCGGGTCGACCTGCAGGCCAAAGCCTACGGGCTTCCTTGGCGCATGTTGGGCGCCGACGCACCCGTCCACTTTGGCGAGCCCCCAATTCAACCCAAGCCCTTATGAAGTCGCTGACCTTTTCACCCGTCCTGTTTGGCATGGACATGCGCTCCCTAGGCCAAGACTGGTCGCAGGCGCTGCGGCTCATGGCCGACTGGCCCGTGATCCGTTGGCTCACGCCGCACTACATCACCCGCCTCACGCCCGACCAAGGACCGCAAATCGACTGCCTGGAGCAGTCCGGGCAAGCCATGCCCATGGCCATGCAAGCCAAGGTGCATCCCTTTGTGGGTCGTGTTTTGTCCCCAAGCCACGTGCTGTGGCACACCATGCAACTGCCCATCCTTGCAGGCGACGCCCTGGACTCTGCCGTCGCTTTAGAAGCCCAACGCATCAGCCCCTTTGCCCCAGAAGACCAGCTCTTTGCTTATGGCCTGGCACAAAAAGCCGACAGCAACGCGCAAAGCAATCCATCCACCCACACCGTGCTGTTGGCCATGACGGCGCGCCATCTTTTGCCGCAATCGCTGCCCGCAACGCAAGAGGTGTGGGCTCAACACCCCGACTCCCAAGCGCTGGTCATGTTCAAAGGTTTTGGCGAAACATTGCGTAACCGCAAAGTACGCCTGTGGCGTGCCGTCAATTTGCTGCTTGTGGCTTTAACGCTGTTGGTACTCACATCGGCAGCCGTGACCCCTTCTGCCCAATTGCATTTCAGGCAAGTGCAGGCCTACGACGCCTTCATTGACGTGACCCAAAA
>CANBWK010000167.1 GCA_947373105.1 Comamonadaceae bacterium
AATAAATACAAAAGGAAGCACGGTGGTACGCAGGCTGTACCAGGTTGCCTGCCAGCCCGTTGCATTGGGGTCATCGCCAGAAATGGCTGCCGCAGCATACGAGGCCAGCCCCACTGGAGGCGTGACATCGGCCATGATGCCAAAATAAAAAACGAACATATGTACCGCGATCAAGGGAATCACCAAGCCGCTTCGAGCGCCTAATTCCACGATCACGGGCGCCATGAGCGTTGCCACCAAAATGTAGTTGGCCGTTGTGGGGACACCTGCGCCAATGAGTAAGCAAATCACGGCCGTCAGTATGAGCATGATTAACACATTGCCAGCCGAGACCAACTCCACAAAATCAGTCATCATCAGGCCCATACCTGTGAGCGTAATCACGCCCACAATCAGCCCAGCGCTTGCGCAAGCCACGCCAATGCCAATCATATTTCTAGCGGCTAGAACAAAACCACGCCAAAGATCAGAGGCACCCAGAAGCAAGCCCTGAGTGAGGGTTTGAAGTGTTCCATCAGGTCTGAAAATGGAGAGCAAAATCGGTTGCACCAAGACCATCACGATCGTTGTCACAGTCGCCCAAAATGCTGAAAGCCCAGGTGAAAGCTCTTCGATCATGAGCGCCCAAAGTAAGACGACCACAGGAATGAAAAAATGCAAACCAGCTCTTACCGTTGGCCAAGGCAGCGGGAGTTTAATGTCTTTGACATTAACGTCCAGGTCATCGTCTTTTGGCAATTCAGGATGGCGGGCCGAATACGCCATGAGCATCACATACGAAATACCTGCAAGCGCCGCAAGTGCCCAACCTGTGGCTTCACCAGCTATAGCTTGAACCGCTGTGATGGCATAGTAAATAGCAACACAAGCGATAAAGGTACCCGATATCCCTAGTGCCCAGCCCAATAAGCGTTCGCGCCAAGTCGGCTGACGATCGCGAACCAAGGGTTGTATGTCATATTTCAACGCTTCCAAGTGGACAATATAAAAAAGTGCAATGTACGAAATCAAAGCTGGCAAGGCAGCATGCTTGATGATTTCAGAATAAGGAATTCCCACATACTCCACCATCAAAAACGCTGCTGCACCCATGACAGGCGGCATGATTTGCCCATTGATTGAGGACGCTGCTTCAATGGCTCCAGCCTTGACCCCGGAGTAACCGGTCCGCTTCATGAGTGGTATTGTAAAAATACCACCGGAGACCACATTCGAAACAGAGGAGCCTGACACGATGCCATTCAAAGCAGAAGAGACCACCGCGACTTTTGCAGGCCCTCCACGTAAATGACCTAAGGTAGCGAGGGAAACTTGCAGCATGTAGTTGCCAGCACCTGCGATGTCCAGCAAGGTACCAAACAAAACGAATAGAAAAATAAATTGAACTGAAACACCAAGCGCAACGCCATAAACGCCTTCAGTCGTTAACCACATATGCGATATGAAACGCGAAACTGAAGCCCCTCGGTGTTGAACCACTTCAGGCATATACGGCCCTAAAAACACAAAGGCCATAAAGAGCCCTGTGGTGATCAACATGCCAAATCCCATTGCGCGGCGAGTTGCTTCAAGCATGATGGCAACCCCCAACACCCCGACCACAATGTCCATGCGGGATGGCAATCCTGGTCGCAACGCCAAGTCTTTGTAATACAGAAACAAATAGGCCGCACAAAATGCACCTATCAAAGCCAAAAACCAATCAGTTGTGGGTATGAATTTTCGTGATGAGTTTTGGAATGCTGGATACGCACAAAACGATAAAAACACGGCGAATGCCAGATGAATGGCACGGGCTTCCGTATCGTTGAATATACCTACGCCTAATGTGAAGGGCAAAGGCGAGGCATACCAAACTTGAAAAATAGACCAGAGTCCCGCAATCAAAGCGAGCAGCACACCAATTTTTCCTTCGGGTTCCCGACCACCCAAATCGGCCTCTTTGACTATCTGCTCGATGGCTTCAGAGGAGTGCTGTTCAAGTTTATTCATACTGTGCTTAATGGGATTTACTTCATCCAACCTTTTTCTTTGTAATAGCGAACGGCCCCTTCATGCAAGGGGGCAGAAAGTCCATCTTTTGCCATATTAGGTGCTGATAAGTTAGCAAATGCAGGATGCAATTTTTTGAATTCATCCAAGTTATCAAAAACCGCTTTCGTGACTTGGTAAACCATTTCTGGAGGCGTTTTACTTGAAGCCACCAAGGTTGCTAAGACACCATAGGTATTGGTAACCTGAGGATTGTTGGGGTAAAGACCACCTGGAATGGATGCCTTGGCGTAATAAGGTTTTTCTGCAACGAGTTTGTCAACAGCTGCACCCGTGAGTGAGACGAGTTTGGCGCCGCAAGAGGTTGTTGGGTCTTGAATATTGGCAGAAGGATGGCCAACGCCAAAGATGAAACCATCTATTTTTCCATCGCAAAGCGCAGGGCCATGCTCATCTGCCTTCAACTCGGATGCAAGCGAGAAATCACTGATTTTCCAATTCATGGCCTCCATCAATTCTTCCATGGAAGCTCGAGTGCCTGAGCCGGGATTTCCCACATTGAATCGCTTACCTTTGAAATCAGCCATGCTCTTAATATTGGCTTCTTTGCGTGCAAGGACGGTAAAGGGCTCGGGATGAACGGAAAAGACTGATCGCAAATCCGTGTGTGCGCCGCCTTCCTTAAACGCGCCAAGTCCCTTAACTGCGTTGTATCCTACATCCGACTGTGCAAATCCGAAGTCCAACTCACCGGCTTTGATGGTGTTAATGTTGAATCCAGATCCTCCGGTCGATTCAACCGAACAACGAATGCCGTGCTTTGCCCGATCTTTGTTCACTAAGCGGCAAATGGCGCCTCCTGCGGCATAGTAAACACCAGTGACCCCACCGGTTCCCACCGTCACAAATTTTTGCTGCGCCATGACAGGCATAGCAAATGAACAGACCAGAAATGCAGCACTGGTCAAAAGACTCAAATTCAATTTTTTCATTTCAATATTCTCCGGTTACAAGTTAAAAATCAAATACTTTGAATGGCAGAAGTGATCGATTCAACCAATAAATGAGCCACCTCATCAATCTGCGACTCACTGATCACAAACGGCGGCGCAAGCACCACATGATCACCATACCGACCATCTACTGTTCCTCCCATGGGATAAACCATGAGCCCCCTTTGCATGGCTTCGCGTTTTATACGGGCATGAAGTTGATGCTTGGGATCAAATGGCTTCTTCGTCAATTGCGACTGTACGAGCTCAACACCCCAAAAAAGTCCTCGTCCCCTTATGTCTCCCAAGTATTGACCTGTCTCAGGTTTTGAACTGAATGCACTAGACAGGGACTTTTGCAGTTTTTCCCCTCTTGACTTCACTTGCGCCAAAAGTTTGTTGTCTCGAATCACGTTTTGAACGGCCAGAGCAGCAGCGCAAGCAACAGGGTGACCTAAATAGGTATGGCCGTGCTGAAAAAACCCACTGCCCCCTCGCATGGCTTCAACAATCGCATGTGAGGCCAGCACAGCCCCTATAGGCTGATACCCTCCCCCCAGGCCTTTGGCAATTGCAAGCAAGTCAGGCACAACATCATCTTGTTCACAAGCATGCAATGTTCCAGTTCGTCCCATACCGCACATCACCTCATCCAAAATGAGTAAGACTCCATAGCGATCGCAGACCTCGCGCACCGCTTTGAAATAGCCCGGAACAGGCACCAAAACACCTGCTGTCGCCCCGCCGACGGTTTCGGCCACAAATGCAATGACAGAATCTGCACCCAATTGAAGAATAGCGTTCTCAAGCTCTTTGGCGAGCCTTAGACCGTAAGCCTCATCCGATTCATCATGCAGCTTTTCCCGGTATGGAAAGCACGGCGAAACATGGGTGACCTCCATCAACATAGGGGCAAATGGTTCGCGTCGCCAAGCATTTCCTCCTACAGCCAATACGCCCAAGGTGTTACCGTGATAACTTTGTTTGCGCGCAATGAAATGTTTTCGCTGCGGCTTGCCAATTTCAACAAAGTACTGACGCGCCATCTTCAGCGCGGCCTCCATGGCCTCAGATCCACCGCTGACAAAATAAACGTGGTCCAGCCCCAAGGGTGCATCGTCAATGAGCCGATCGGCCAACTCTTCAGCCACGTCTGTGGTAAAAAAACTGGTGTGTGCATAAGCGAGCTTATCAATCTGGGCATGCATTGCAGCCAACACATCGGGGTGCGCATGCCCAAGGCATGAAACGGCTGCACCTCCCGAAGCATCAATGTAACGTTTGCCGTCAGAATCCATGAGGTAGACGCCAGAACCGCTAACAGCAACGGGGGGCTTGATTTTCAGAGAGCGATGGAATACATGTGTCATAGCTTTATCTTTTTTTCAAATCTATCCAGTAGGCCTTTTGATCTGCCAATTGGGCTTGTCGAGTTCGCAAATGAATGAGCGCTGGCTCACCTGCAGTCACAGCAACCGTTCCCAAGAACAACTCCACAAGGGCCAACAAACCCACCATTGACTGAAAATAATAATTGCTCTGCGCACTGAAACACAAAACATATTTTGCAGAAAGTGCCAAAGGCGATGATGTTCCGTCTGTCAATGCAACGACGGTTGCACCTTGGCGAGCAGCCTGCTCTGTGAGTTGAATTGTTTGAGTTGTATAGGGCGATTGTGAAATTGAAATCAGGACATCTTTTTTATCCATTCGGGCGATCTGATCCAGCAATGTTCCACCCATGTCTTGAACTAAAACCACATTAGGCAACAACAAATTCAGACTGTATTGCAAGTGAAAAGCAATGCCATGACTCGCACGAAGGCCAAATACGTAAACCGTTTTGGCTTTTAAAACAGCTTGCGACGCTTTCGATAAACTGCGGGGAGAATTCAGTGCGGATACAGAAGCCGTATTGGCATGCTGAGAAAAACTTAACTGCTCAAACCAATCATCACTCTGCCTGGCTTGCGTTTGTAAAGCTTCAGTACGAACACTGAAACTTTTGTCGAGCGACCAATCATCTTGATAGGATTTTTTAAGATCTGCATAACTTTCAAAACC
>CANBWK010000168.1 GCA_947373105.1 Comamonadaceae bacterium
GCCGGTCAAGCGAAATGTGGCTTGAACGACCTGGCCTTCTTGCAGGTTCAAGTCTTTGGCGACAGGGGTGGCAATGGCGAGTAAGGGCCCCTCTAAATTGTTGAGAGTGGCGACACGTCCGGACAAGGCCGTGACGTGGGCAGCGTCCAGGCCCTTGAGTTGGCTCAGTGTCAAAGATGAGGCTGCGAAGCTCTGAAGCTGAGGTTCCATCAGATCTGTGGTGGCTTGCAGCGCCCAACCGCCTTGCGGGGTTTGCACCACTTTCAACCACAGCGTGGGGGCCATCTGACCCAGGATGACGGGGGGCGCATTGATGACCCGCCCTTTGAGGATGAGCTCGGGTTGGCCGCCGGTCAAACGAAATGTGGCTTGAACGACCTGGCCTTCTTGCAGGTTCAAGTCTTTGGCGACAGGGGTGGCAATGGCGAGTAAGGGCCCCTCTAAATTGTTGAGCGACGCTACACGTCCAGACAAGGCCGTAGCTTGGACAGTGTCCAGCCCTTTGAGTTGGCTCAATGTCAAAGATGAGGCTGCGAAGCTCTGAAGCTGAGGTTCCGTCAGTTTGTTGAGCCACGCCGCCGAGAGTGTGCCAACCTGCTCGGGCTTCAAGTGGCTGAGTTGGTCTGGGCTGAGTTGATCTATTTGAAGGGGCTGCAGCGCATTCAGTTGAATGCCGCTCAAGCTTCGCAAAACACCGTTGTCGATGGTGCTGATCACCGCGGGATGGATGGCGCCTATCTGGGCTGGGGTCATCTGCGACAAAATCGCGTTGACCAAGGATGCCTTGAACTGAGCGATTTGGGTGCTGGTCAAACCGGAAGTGACGTTCGTGGGTGGTGCAGCCAGATGATTGTTTGCGAGGTATGTGGGCAGTCCACTGGCAAGGGCTTGGGGGCTGAAGGCAGCGATCTGACCTTTGTTCAGCGACGCCATATCGACTGACTCGATCGCACCGATTTGTTCAAAATTCATAGCCCCAAGCTGGGCTTTGGAGAGTGACTCAAAGTCCTGCGGCAACAGTGCAGTAAACCTTGCGGCCGGCAGGCTGGCAAAGTTGGCAGGCGAAAGCAAGGAAATAAAAGACAAATTTGGCTTCTATAGCGGTGGGCTTGGTAATGCTTCTACTCAAAATCATTTAATCTATGGCCCTCTATTTATCGGCACGAGATGGGAATTTTTGAGGGAACATGAAAAATAAAAAATTCTTTCCAACCCTGCTCCTGTGGGTACCGATGTGACAGCCCACAACGCATCAACCGCCTACAGTTGGCGCATGCAACCCACGCACCCGCTTTTGATGGCCCCCATCCTCCCGACGATCTGGCGTTTGGGTTTTCCCAATATGCTGGCCATGACCGCCTCCGCCTTGGTGACCATTGCCGAAACCAGTTATGTGGGGCAATTGGGTACCACACCCTTGGCAGGCATGGCCTTGGTTTTCCCCTTGATCATGTTGCAACAAATGTTGTCTTCCGGCTCTATGGGCGGCGGCATTTCGTCCGCTGTGAGTCGCGCCTTGGGGGCTGGGCGCGAAGACAGGGCGCAGTCCCTTGCCCTGCACGCCAGCATCATTGCCTTGGGCATGGGCCTGCTGTTCACCATCCTGTTTGGCGTCTTTCGCATGGAGTTGCTGGAAACCATCGGGGGCTCAGGCGAGGCCTTGAATCAGGCGTCACTGTATGCGGCCGTGGCCTTCATGGGGTCGGTGAGTATTTGGTTGACCAATGCTTTTGCCTCGGTCATCCGTGGCTCAGGCAATATGAAAAAACCCTCTGCGGTCTTGCTCACTGTGTCTTTGTTTCAGGTGGTGCTGGCCGGTATTTTGGGTCTGGGCTGGGGCCCTGTGCCCCGCTTGGGCATGGCGGGTGTCGCCATGGGGCAGTTGATCGCGTTCACTGGCGGTGCCTTGTACCTTGGCATGTACCTTCAATCGCCGGCCAGTCGGGTGCGACTGGTTTTCAAAGGCCCCCTGCGCTGGGCTGACTTTCATGACATTTTGAAAGTCGGGGCCCTCGCCAGCATCTCGTCCATCCAGACGGTTGTGACCATCTTGATTTTGACAAGACTGGTCTCGCAATTCGGCACCGAAGCCCTGGCCGGCTACGGCATTGGTACACGTCTGGAATTTTTGCTGATTCCGATCACCTTTGCCGTTGGGGTCGCCTGCGTCCCGATGGTCGGCGTGGCCATGGGTGCGGGTATGGTGCAGCGGGCCCGACGCGTGGCCTGGACGGGTTCGAGCATGGCCGCCCTGATGATTGGCGTGGTGGGCGCCGTCGTTTCGTTCTACCCTAACGCATGGAGCCAGATGTTCACGGACTCTCTGGCCGTTCAGGCGTATGCCAAAAGCTATTTTGAGTGGGTCGGACCTTGGTACGCACTCTTTGGATTCGGCTTGTGCTTGTATTTCGCATCACAAGGTTCGGGCAAAGTACTGGGACCGGTACTGGCGGGAACGATCCGTTTGGTGATGGTCGCCGCGGGCGGTTTGTGGATGGTGCGCACCGGCGCCAGCGCCGCTGACATGTTTGCCTTGGTCGGTGTGGCGATGGGTGTGTATGGCGTGGCGACGGGCTTGGCCATGTACTGGACATCGTGGGGCGTCGACAAAGTAAGTGGCGTTCAGGCGCAACCGGCGGTCTGAACAAACGACTCAAGCAGGCTTGATCGCAGCAAAACCCAGCAGACCTGACATGCCCTGATGGGCAGCACCCTCTTGAACCTGTGCTTCGTAGGTTCGCAGTTCAAGAACGTGGTAGCCGGGGAACGATGCAAGCATCAGAGTTTCATCATAAAGATGCGACAACTCGCCGGGGCCTCCGGTGTTGAACTTTAATTGCGCAGGACTGTAGCCCTGAATCAACATCAGACCGCCGGGCTTGAGGCTGTCGCTCATGCGTTGAAATAAAACGGCGCGATCTTCAGCATCCACAAACTGAAAGAAGATGCCAGCCACGCAATCGTATTGCGCTGAGGGCCAAACGAAAGACTGCCAATCGCTCAAATGAAAAGCCACTTCCACCTGACGACTGTCGGCCAGATGGCGCGCCTTGGCCACGGCCGGTTCAGAAAAATCAAACGCATCGACTTGCAAGCCCTGCTGAGCCAGCCAGACGCTGTTGCGTCCTTCGCCATCGGCCACCGACAGCGCCTTGCCTTGGGGCAAGCGGTCTTTTTGGCTGGCCAAAAACGCATTCGGTTCGGTGCCAAAAATATAGGCAGGCGTCGCGAAGCGGTAGTCCCAGCGGGCTTTGGGGTTGGCAAAGGTGGTCATGGCACAGGTCTCCAGAATGAACGGCGAGTTATTCAGCTTCAAGCGGATCCGGATTGGACCGCGGCGTAACCCTTGTTCGGCAAGGCGCCCGTGAGCTTGGGGGTGTTAAGTGTGCGTGAAGGAATGCGCCCCCCCGGCTGATGCCGAAGCCATTGCTCAGCCACATCCCACACTTTAGGGAGCCCTTGATGACGGGCCTCTTCGGCCACTGGCGCCCATCCCGCAACTTTGTAGGTCTTACCGGACTCGATCAACTGGCCCTTCAAACGCATGTCGCCAATGCGAGCACCCATGCGGGCCAAAGGATTGCAGCTGTAAGTCAAGCCCCCCACGCGAACCATATCGCCGCCTTGTTGGTAGTAGGGGTCAGGGTTAAACAGGTTGTCTGCCACATCCTCCAGGATGGTCTTGAGGGACTCCCCGGTCATCGGGGTCACCGTGGCATACGAATACGTGGTGGCGGTCATGTCCATCAGCCACTCGCGTGTGATGGCCTGGCCCGGCAGCAGGGTCGTGCCCCATCGGAATCCAGGCGACAAAGCGATCTCTGCGTTTTGCACATCCAGCAAAGCGTCAATCAGCAGCTGATCGCCTGTGCCATTGAAATTGCCACGGCGGTACAGCAAGCCTTCAGAGACGCCCAGCTTCTCAGAAAGTTGGGCCTCATAGGGCGCACGCACTTTCGTGATCAGGGCATCCATGGCTGTGTCTGCGGGCAACATGTTTGAAAAGACAGGCAAGAGCTTGTACCGAAAGTCGCTGACTTTTTTGTCTTTCACCTCCAAGTCAAGCACCCCCAAAAACTTGCCGTTCGAGCCTGCGTTGGTGACGATGGTTTTGCCGCCCGGATTGCTGACCAGCGTGGCCACTGGCATACCGTCATGCGTATGGCCGCCCAGAATGGCGTCAATGCCGCGCACACGGCTGGCCATCTTCAGGTCCACATCCATCCCGTTGTGACTGAGCAGCACCACGACCTGAGCACCTTTGCCCCGAACCTCGTCAACCATGGTTTGCATGTTTTCGTCCTGGATGCCGAAGGTCCAGTCGGCCACCATGTAACGGGGGTTGGCAATGGGCGTGTAAGGAAAAGCCTGGCCGATGATGGCGCAACGCACGCCATTGATTTCGCGGATCACACAGGGCTTGAACACCGGGTCACCAAAATCACTGGTCTTCACGTTTTGGGCCAGAAAGTCAATTTGGCCTGCAAAGTCTTTGTCAATGATTTCCTTGACCCTGTCCATGCCCAAAGTAAATTCCCAGTGCCCCGTCATGATATCGACGCCCAGCAACTTGCAGGCCTCCACCATGTCTTGCCCGTTCGTCCACAAACTGGTGCCTGAGCCTTGCCAAGTGTCGCCACCATCGAGCAGCAATGCACCTGGGCGACTGGCTTTCATCCGTTTGACCAAGGTCGCCAAATGGGCAAAACCTCCCACCTTGCCATAGCGCTTGGCCGCGGTTGCAAAGTTCAAATGCGTCAAGGCATGGGCTTGCGCCGTATCCGGTCGGACCCGGGCAGCCTGCAGCAAATGCATGCCCACCAGGTGCGGCAAGTG
>CANBWK010000169.1 GCA_947373105.1 Comamonadaceae bacterium
TGGCAGACCACCGAGGTGGCCGTCGTGCCGCCTTATGTGCCCTATCAAATAGCTTCCGACGGTCGCCATGTGCTGGACATTCTGGTGGAGCCTGAAACTCTGGACATGGATCTATTGCCGGATTTACTGCGCGCGCGCGGTGCGGTTCATGCGCCCGAATTTGCAGCGCGTGTCCGGCGTTCCCATGCGCAGATGGTGCTTGCGGGGCGCGCTTTGGATCTGCAGCCGGGTGATTTTGATCGGATGTTTTTTGGTCAAACCTTGGCGACAAGATCCTTGGACTCACGTATCGCCAGCGTGCTCGAAAAAATCAAGCGCAATCCGACAGAACAGGCCACAGCCGAAGCATGCGCTGCGAATGTCAAATTGTCTTTCTCACGCTTTTTGCACTTGTTCAAAGAAGAGGTGGGCGCGCCGTTTCGGACCTTCAGAACCTGGAAACGTGCGCGCAGTTTGCTGCACCATGTGAACAGTGACAGCAACCTGGTGTATGTGGCACTGGACATTGGTTACCCTGACTCGACCCATTTCAGTCATTCCATTCGGCAGCTGTACGGACTGAAACCCAAAGATATTTTTGCGGGCTCGCGCAAGTTGCGCATCATCGAGTGCTTGTCGCCTCCGGCCACGATGGCGGCCTGATAGACGCACTCAATTCATCGGCATCATGCCTTTTGATTGGATGACAGCCCGTGCAGCAGAACTCGCCAACAGGTTAAAAGATCTTGTGCGGCTTTGCGCTGGGCACTCGGCCCGCTCAAGGCGGCGGCATACACGGTGTAGTTTTGAATGGCCTCGGGTAAAGGCGCCGCCAAGTGGGCTTGGCCACTGACCAAACGGTCGGCCACCAAGCCGCAGGGTACCAACACAGCTTTGGGTTGGATCTGATATGGTTCGATTCACCCGAATCAAGCAATCTGTGCTCATATCAGGCCCCATGAGTCATCAGCAATTTATATCGTAACGGCCCACTTTTTATAGTTAACATAGGCACATAGAGTTATTGATGGAGACAAGATGAAGCACGCTCACAAATTTTATGGCTTTTTAAGCCTGATCTTTGCCCTCATGCTTTCCGGATGCGGTACTTTTGATGTCCTCACCAGCGCCGATAAAAAGAACAAAGACCATCATCTCTATGAAAGGCAGGGCATAGATATATTGGTCGAGAGTTCCAGCCTTAAAACAACAGTCATCAAGGACAAGGATAGCTTTGAGCGGATCTGTCGCTCCCCCAATCCAGATTTTGCTTCTGGTCAGTCAAGTGGAGTATCCGTAGGTTTGAGTCAAGGGCCTACTATAGGAGCTTCATCAGGCGCAATGATTGATTCTCTGGGCGGGCGCTCTCCTGCGGTTTTGATCACCCGTGAATTGATGTACCGCGCATGCGAACTGACGCTGAATCTTCAGGCAACCCCAGATTTATCGAAAGAAATTTACTGGCGCTTCCTGACGACTATAGAGTTGGCAATCAAAAACCAGACTGGTGCTGGCTCTCAAAGCAGTAGTGTCACATCAAACACAAACGCGCCTTTGACGATGGCTCCTTCCAATGCCAATTCGCTAGGATTTTCTGGTAATGGAAACTTTCCACCCTATGGGGACAACAGCGCTAATCCAAACCTAGTCAACAGCGGCCCTCCATTTCCCACAAACACTCCTAATGCCACGTTTCCAGCAGGTAATGTTCCAATTCCAACATTGAATTCGCAAAATATGCCTGATGTTAGCCCCTTACAGGCCCCTCGTTAAGTAAGCAATATATTCACCTAATATTTATGCCATCCCGAACTCTTTGAGCAGGGTCTCGGGTGTGATAGCACTGTAATGGCGGTCTCCTGAAATCACTTACTTTTTTTCGCGCTTTCGCAATATCATCTATTGTTTCGTTGAGTGCTTTGCTAAGCGAGAGTAGCTAAAGTGAAACTACGCCATGGAGAGCGTCCAGGTGGAAAATATCAAGGAAGCCCGCAAGAAGCTCTAACTCGTCGTCAATTACCGTTCCCGCAATTATTAAGTTTTTTAAATTTTAATGGGGAATCTCCTGATAAGGCATCAATGATTGCTTGCTGCACTTCTTCCACAGTTTTATATTGAGAAAGCTTTGAAAAATCAGGGCCTCCATAAATTTCATATTCAGGCTTACGGGTGCATCTAAAAGGCCAAGGTGGACCAGCATACTGGCCAGCTAAACTGGTGGAAATATTTGCTTCCAACCTTCCCTGGACGATCTTATCCAAACCCGCCCCCGCCGCCCCTTTCGATAGAGCCAACGCAGCCTTAGCCACCAAAGAGTTAGTCGCAGCCGCTGCACTCTCCATCGTAGTTGCCGAGACAGCCGTCGTTGTTGCCACATCAGCTGCTGTAACTGCGCCAGCTTCCACTGCAGCGGCGGTGCTCGCTGCAGCAACCGAGGCCACCTCAGCACCGCCGAACAAGGCGGCGTAAAGAGCACCACCTGCAGCGGGCGCAACTACACTTAAGATAGCCGTACCAAATAAAATTTCAATCGGTTTTGCACAATCTTGATTTGTGATGGGATGATTTGCATCGAAAAGCTTGGCCCTGATCGTGAACCACACCGCACCCGTATTTCGTTCGAAGGTTCCACCAGGTGGAAGGTTGTTTTGATAGTAAAGACACCCGATTTGTTCAAGGGAAACTGTTAATGGGATTTGAGATCGATTGTAAATCTTGAATCCCGGACTCATATTTCCATCTCCGTCATCCCGCTTGATTTCAGCATCCGACATTATTCGGAAACGCTTTTCAGAACGCTGAACTATAGTAAAATTAACGTATGAAGTGCCGGAACTATTGTAAGAATTAACTTCAATTCCATCGTCCTTCCAGACTGGTTGCGGGCCACCAAAACGAAAGACATAGGGCTTTCCGTTAGCATCAACATACTCCCCAAAATAGGCACTGATTTTCGTGACAAGGCAGCCACCACGGCTTACAGGCCCGTGAGAACTAGATGGCTGTATTCCATTTCTTCCCACAATTGCGGGTGTAAGATTCAAATAATCCGGTTTGCAGCCTAAATATTCAACTTCAGCA
The DNA here is from genome assembly GCA_947373105.1 of Comamonadaceae bacterium. GTDB lineage: Bacteria > Pseudomonadota > Gammaproteobacteria > Burkholderiales > Burkholderiaceae_C > Limnohabitans_A. The sequence goes on from CANBWK010000169.1 coordinate 3,061, forward strand.
AAGCCGCTACTGGTTGAAAAGTTATTTAATTGCACACGATCATATGCATAGGCTTTGGTCACAATCCCCGATAAGCTTGCTGATAAAAATAATAAAAAGGAGAACTTTTTGAAAATATGCAGCATTTAAGTGACCTTAGTCAGAAGGTGATTTAATTTGAGTGAGAATCTTCAGTCTAGCTGTATTTCACTGTGTATGCAATCTCTGCTTGACCTCCTATGGCGTTGGAATCAGTGGTCCCAGGTTCAAGTCCTGGTGGGCCCACCAAATTGAAAGCCACTGATTTTTGAATTCAGTGGCTTTTATTCTGATGACGGCTTATTACGCTGTGCGCATAGCGCCATGAACCACGCCCCCCACCATGTCCGCCGTCACCGCAGACAGCGTCCAGCCCAAATGGCCATGGCCGGTGTTGAAGAACACGTTGGCTAATTTACCCCGGCCCACTCGCGGCATCATGTTGGGCATCATGGGACGCAGTCCGGCCCAGGGCACAACCTGGCGCGTGTTGATGCCGGGGAAGCACTGATTCACCCAAGCGATGAGGGGCCGGATGCGGTCAGCGCGAATGTCTTTGTTGTAGCCGTTGAATTCAGCGGTACCTGCAACACGGAAACGGTCCACTCCCAAACGGCTTGTGACGAGCTTGGTCTCGTCGTCCAGCAGACTCACGATGGGCGCCGCCGACTGGCTTTGTTCGTCGGGCAGGTTGACGGTAATGGAGTAACCCTTCACTGGGTAGATGTTGACCCTGTCGCCCAGCTGCGCGGCAAAGCTGCGGCTCTCGACGCCGGCGCAAACCACCAGCCCGTCAAACTGGTGCGTGACATGACCGCCACCTTCAGTCGCACTATTAGCCACGGTCACTTCAGCCTTGGTGCCATCGCTGTGGAGGTACATAACGTCTTGCCCATACAGACACTGCACACCCAGACGTTCAGCCGCTCGCGCCATGCCCGTAGTGAACTTGTGAATGTCGCCAGTGGAGTCGCTCTCGGTGAAGTAGCCGCCGTAGTAAGTGCCGGCCAGCGTGGGCTCGATGGTTTTCATTTCACTCGGGGTCACGGCGCGGCGTGGCAAGCCGCCTAGAGCCAGCATCTTGCTCACTTCACCGGCGTGGTCAAACCCTTTTTTCTCGCGGTAGATGTGCAGGATACCCTCTTTTTTGAGGTCGAAATCCACGCCTTCTTCCTGCGCCCAGGCAAACAAATGTTCACGCGCGGCAATGGCAAGTCGAGCGGATTCTACGGTGTTGCGTTCGTAATGCGGGATGTTGCTGATGAACTCCACAAACCAGCTCAACTTGTGCCAGCTGGGCTTGGGGTTGACCAGCAGCGGTGCGTCGCTTTTCAACATCCACTTCATGCCCTTGAGGATAGTGGACCAGTGGTTCCACACCTCGGCATTGGACGCTGACAACTGACCGCCGTTGGCAAACGATGTTTCCATTGCTGCGTAGCGGTTTTTCTCAAACAGCGTGACGGCAAAGCCGCGTTTAGCCAAGGCATAAGCCGTGGTGACGCCGGTGATGCCGCCGCCAATCACTGCGATGGATGTTGCGGTTGATTTCATGGTTCAGATCTCCAAACAAGTCAGGGTGTCAAGATGACAAAAAAGCAAACTCACGCACCATGCGCGGCATGCACCCCCTCTGTTTGGAACCTGAGAGATTCGTGGCCCAT
>CANBWK010000170.1 GCA_947373105.1 Comamonadaceae bacterium
CTGGCATCTTTTGAGGGCGACTGGTTCCACAGTGGTGACCTGGCCACCATGGACGACGAAGGCTACATCACCGTGGTCGATCGCAAGAAAGACATGATCAAAACCGGCGGCGAAAACGTCGCCAGCCGTGAGGTCGAAGAAATGATTTACCGACTGCCCGAAGTCAGCGAGGTGGCCGTGATCGGATTGCCGGACCCCAAATGGGTTGAGGCCGTCACCGCCGTGATTGTCGTCAAGGCAGGTCAAACCTTGAGCGAAGAGGCCGTGATCCAGCATTGCACAGCCCATATGGCGAGCTTCAAATCGCCCAAGCGGGTGGTGTTCACCGACAGCCTGCCCAAGAACCCCAGTGGCAAACTGCTCAAGCGCGATTTGCGGCAGCATTACACGGCGTAGTCCTTCCATGAACAACACAAACTTCAAAGCCTGTCCATCGGTGATACTGGAGTGCACACCCACAGCCAGTTGATGGTGGATACTTGATCAATTGAAAGAAGCCATGCTCGCATTGAATGTTTGGGGAGAAAATCTGGTCCCTTGTTCCTATGACCCGTTAACGGGTTTTTTCAGGGACGGGTGTTGCAATACCGACGAAGAAGACCTCGGCACCCATGTGGTGTGCGTGCGCGCCACGCAAGAGTTTTTGATTTTCTCGCTGGAACGCGGCAACGACTTGATGACCCCCCGCCCTGAATACCGGTTTGCTGGTCTTGAGCCCGGCGACCGTTGGTGTTTGTGCGCGCTGCGTTGGAAAGAAGCCCTTGAAGCAGGTGTTGCACCGCCCGTGATACTGGAGTCCACCCACGCCAAAGTTTTGGACGTGGTGACATTGGCCCAGTTGAAGGCCCATGCGTGGGTACCCCGCGAAACGGGGTTCCGTTGAGCAACGGGCTTAGAAGTGGTACTCGGCCCTGATCATCGGCGTTTTGGCGAACGCGCCTTTGTTGCCGGTGGCGTCATTGCCAAACTTATTCATCCAGTACTGGTATTCCAAGCCCACTTTAAAAGTGTTTTTGCTGCCACCCATTGCGCCACTCAAGTCGTACATGATTTGCATGTCGATATTGGTTTCGGCGGCCGTTGGTGCACCAAACTCATTCTTGCCTTTGGCTGCGATGAAGTTGGCAAAACCTTCAAACGACAAAGGCAGATTGCCAATTGGAATGCCCCAAGCCAAACCGACCATCAGGTGAGGGGCATAGCTGTAACGCGGTGTGGACGTTCCCGAGAACGTATTGAATGGGGCGTTGCTTTCCCACAAGCCCAAAACACTGACATTCAAAAAGCCGGGCACATCCATCATGAACGTAGGGCCCGCGACAAGCATGCGTTTTTTGGAGTTGTAGCCTGCGTCGGTTTTGGTGTTGAAGTCAAAACCAGTGGTTATGCCAACGCCGCGAACAGGGCCAAACTTGATGTCTTTTCCTTGGACCTTGCCCAAGTCAAGCGTGTGGCGGTAAACAACATAGGCTTCCTGTGCACCGTTGGTTGAACCTTTGCCTGCAGGGTCGGTACTGTCAGAAAAAAGCATATCGGCATTGAAAAAATTTGAGCCGTATTTGTAGCCACTCACATGGTTCAGGTTAAAGATGTTTTTGCTGATGGCCTTGCCGTTGAAGGGTTCATCAAATTGCGTTCCATAGCGATAGCCGATGGACGTGTCGCTCCAATCGGCCGCTTGAGCGCCCGTCAAAGTCAAAAGCGTTAGGGCGGCAACAGAGAGTTTTTTTTGCATGGTAAGTGTTCCTTTGAGTGCACCAAAACAGGTTGGATTTCATCCAACACAATAAACAATGCAAAACACGTACCACCGTCGCTGAAAGCGATCCAAACCGCCGGCAGTTCACACCAAACCAGATGCAATATTGATGGTCAACGCCACCAGAGTGGTGTTGAAGAAAAAGGCTAAAACACAATGGAGCAAGCCGGTTCTGCGCATGCTGCGGCTGGCAAAACTCACGTCGGCGGTTTGCCCTGAAGTACCGATCACACAGGCAAAGTACAAAAAATCCGCATAGTCGGGCGGATGACCCCCAGGGAACTCCAGTCCGCCTGGGTGGCCTTGTGCAACCTGCACGTAATAGTCGTGCGCATAGTGCAGTGCAAACATCACTTGTGTGAAAGCCCACGAGGTGAATACCGTGATGGCTGCCAGCGCAATGTGGACCATGCGCAAACTGCCTTGTTCGTCTTTGGCCACAGACAACTCCAGAACGATGGTGCCCAGGCAGACCAATGCCGATACGACCACCAAGGCCAAGATGGTTTTTTTGCCATCGTCTTGTTTCAATGCCCGTTGGCGCATCCGCTCATGGGTGGAGCTGAACATCATGTGTGCGGCCAAAAGCAAATACAAAGTTGCGCCCGCATTCCAACCCACAATGATGCGGGTGGCTGCAGGCCATGTCATGAATTGGGGCAGAAAGAACCACGTCATCATCCCCAACAAGGTGCATACAACCAGTCGCGGTCGAGATTTGAGCGCGAGAACGGGCGGGGTTTTGTGCAACATGACGGACCTTTGAGAACAAGACCTTGAAGATAGCCTAATTCAGCCCCTGCTTTTCACATGGTCCCACAAAGCTTTGATGTCTTCCCCCCGAAACCTGGCTGCGCCAAGTGTGCATGGCGGGTAAGCTTTGAAATTCAAGCGATACTGGAGTCCCATTTTTTCTCACACACCCCTGTCCATGGAGTGAATGCGCATGAAGGTTTTCTTATTTCTTTTATGCCTTGCCACAACGGCATTTGCACAACCCGTTGCCCCCCTGATTGAGAACAGCTTGGGCATGAAGCTGGTGCTGATTCCTGCGGGGGAATTCATGATGGGCAATCATGAAACCGCGCAGGCCATGCAAAAGAGTTACCCGCAACTCGACAGCAAACGCTTGGAGGAGCTTCAAGACGAAAAACCCCTGCACAAAGTGCGCATCAGTCGGGCTTTTTACATGGGTCAAACCGAAGTCACGGTGGGACAGTTTGCCCGATTCGTTGAACAATCGGGCTACGTGCCCGAGTCTGTGGCAGACGGCACGGGCGGGTACGGCTACAGCGCGGCGTATGACCGCACCCGTCCCGAAAAAGCAGATGCTTTTGAAGGACGAGACCCCCGTTACAGCTGGCGCAACCCGGGCTTTGCACAAGACCCCAGTCACCCTGTGCTGAACGTCAGCTGGAAAGACGCCATGGCCATGGCGGACTGGTTGTCTCGCAAAGAGGGCGCCACCTACCGATTGCCCACCGAGGCCGAATGGGAATACGCTTGCAAAGCGGGCGAGCAACGCCGATACACCCATGGCGATGACCCCCAATCACTTGCGCAATGGGCCAACACCTTTGACGCCGCCGCTAAGCCGCACTGGACCCGCTGGCAAGACATGGCCGTGGCCGGAAACGATGGGCACGCCTTCACCTCCCCCGTGGGCAGTTACCCGCCCAACGCCTTTGGCCTGCACGACATGGTGGGCAACGCCTGGGAGTGGGTCAGCGACCACTATGGTGAAAACTACTACAGCGACTCGCCAACGGAAAACCCCACAGGCCCTGCCCAAGGCCACCTGAAAGTACGTCGAGGTGGCTCTTGGCACACCTGGTCGATCTATGCCCGCTGCAGCTACCGCAACCTGAATGCGCCTGACAGCAGGTACACCTTGCTGGGCATGCGCTTGGTCAGAGAAGCTCAAACTCGATAGAATTGACCAAAATCAAAACAAATCAGAGACATGCGTGAATGCAATATTGATTGGTAGCTTTGCTGTTTTATTTCTGGCGGTTCATTTGGCCAACAGCTGGGTGTTCCAATCCATTGAAATTACATCCCACGTCAGCATGGTTTACCTGCCTGCATTTTTGCGCTTGTTCAATGTACTGATCCTGGGCCCAGTTAGGGGCTCATTAGCGACCCTGTTGGGCGGGGTCTTGCTGATGCAGTATTTGTTCGATGCGCCCGTAATTGGTCTTTTGAACATCGTATGTTCCATGGGAGGGCCTTTGGTTGCACTTTTATTGTTTCGGGTGCATTTCCAGAGGCCCGTGAATTTGAGTTCTGTGCGTGATTTGGTGTTACTGGCTATCGCGTGCAGTGTGATCAACCCCTTATTGCATCATGCCACTTGGTCTGTGTTTGACCCTGTTTATGCAGGAACACCATTGCAGTTGATGCAGATGGTGGTTGGCGATTTCATGGGCTGCCTGATCGGTGTTGGCTTGATGAAATGGGCTATCGACCGATGGAAATTAGCAGCGCCGCGAGCTTAGATACTTTGCAAGCTTGCAGCTTGACAGCGACCTGAACGACGCCAAAATCTGGTTATAATTTCATCCTTCATGCGGCCCTGCCGTGTGGAATGACGGCCCTTCAAAGCAGTCCACACAATCTGGTGATATAGCTCAGTTGGTTAGAGCGCAGCATTCATAATGCTGATGTCGGTGGTTCAAATCCACCTATCACCACCATATCCAAAAGCCCGCAGCGTCACCGTTGTGGGCTTTTTTCTTGCATCCATCACTTCACCCAAAAAGTCGAACAGTTCGTTGTGTTCGACAATTTGGTGGTTTTGTCGCTTGAAACACACAAATTTTTGCCTGTTTCTGTTCATGCCGTTGATGTCATTGCAAAGGACAACTATGGAACAGGTGATCTAACGCTAGGCAATCATGTTTCACAGTCTCAGACAGTGCAGATTTGCCCTGCCAGGTGTTCGACAGTATCGTGACTGAATG
>CANBWK010000171.1 GCA_947373105.1 Comamonadaceae bacterium
CTGCGCCATGGCTTCGGCCAACCCCAGGTTCAACAAAAAACGGGCTTGGCTGGTGTAGCCCAGCACATGCAAGCCTTGGTCCTGGCCTGCCAAAGCAATACCAGTGAAGTTCACGTGGGCGGTGATGTCTTTCAGGCCGACCGCGACCAGGGGGTTCATGTCCGACTGGTGCGATTGGTGGCACATCACCGTGCCCATGTGGCGCTGCGGATGAAAATACTCGGCCTCAGGGAACCCGTAATCCAAAAAGAACGCTGCGCCGCCGCGCTCGCTGGCCAGCATGCGTTCAGCCACGCTGGCAACAAAAGCTTCTGCTTGGGGCTGTATTTCGGTCAGGTAATCATGCGCGCCCTCCACTTCGCAAGGTGGGCGGGTCTGGGTAGGCCGGTCTGCCCAAAGGAGTTGCCCTTCATGCACGGCCACACCGCGTTCATGCCATACCCCATTCACGCGTGCCAGCAGCTTTACCGGCATGGCGTCGAGCACCTCGTTACCGATAACCACGCCTTGAATGGCATCCGGCAAGGCACTGAGCCAGCGGACCTTCTCGCCAAAGGGGGCCAGTGTTTGCTGCTGCCGCTCGCGCAGTGTGCCGGACAAGTCGATGATGTTGTAGAACTCGACCGAATGGCCTAGGGTGGTGAGCAATTGCCGCGCCAAAGCGCCGGTGCCGGCGCCAAATTCATAAATTTCTCGGGTCTGGGTGGCCAGCAAGGCTTCTTGCACTTGCACCGCCAGCGTGCGGCCAAACAAGGGCGACAACTCAGGGGCGGTGACAAAATCACTGCCAGATTCAGGGCGGGTGCCGAATTTCTGCAAGGCATTGGCGTAGTAACCCAAGCCCGGTTGGTACAAAGCCAAGGCTTCAAAATGGTCAAAGCCGATCCAACCACCTGCCTTGTGGATCGCGTCACCGATAATCTGGGTCAGTTGCGCCGAAATTTCTTCGGCCGTTATGTGGGACTTCATACATTGCTCAATTTCGCTGTGATTATCAGGCCGAACGGCGCACGAAGTGGCGAGCTGAATTTCACGAAGTGGAGCAGGCATGCTTAAAAGCGTCTTGGTCACGGGGGGCGCACGCCGACTGGGCGCGCTCATTTGCCAGCAATTTGCCCAAGATGGCTGGCTGGTGTGGTGCCACGCGCAACGCTCCATGACGGATGCACAAGCGCTTTGCGCCCACATCATGGCTGCGGGTGGACAAGCGCGCACCGTGCAAGCCGACCTTGGCTCGGAAACCGATCGTCAGCAAATGATGGCTTACATCGCCGCCGAAGCAGGATCATTGGACTGCTTAGTGAACAACGCCTCAAGCTTTGAGCCCGATGCTGCGCACGATTTTTCAGTGCACGGCATGCGCCAGCAACTGGAGGTGAACCTGATTGCGCCGCTGGATCTGTCTCGCCTGATGGCGCAAGAAAAGCACCTGAACAGCAAGACGGGAACACGCAGCATCATCCATGTGCTCGATCAAAAAGTGTACAACCTCAATCCGGATTATTTTTCTTACACTGTCTCCAAACTCGCTTTGGAGCGCAGCGTGGCCTTGCAAGCCCAGGCGCTGGCCCCGCACATCCGCGTGTGTGGCGTCGCACCGGGTCTGATGTTTTTAAGTGGCCCTCAAACCCAAGCCAACTTTGACCAGTCCAGCCAGATGAATCTCATGCGACGTGCCATTGATCCCGCTCAAGTGGCGGCAACGTGCCTGTTCCTGGCCAAGCACGATGCCCTCAATGGCGTCACACTGCCGGTTGACAATGGCCAACACCTGGTGCCCCTGTCTCGCGACGTGATGTTTGTGGCGGGCAACGAATCGAAAGAAGACCATGCTTGACCCGATCCAACGGCTGACACTGGAGTGCCGCCGGATTTTTTTGCGCAACCACGAAGTACCCGTACAAATTGGCGCGCATGATTTTGAAAAATCGCAGGCCCAACGCGTGATTTTTAATGTGGAGTTGTTTGTACCCTATGCGCTCTCGACGCCACAGGCCGATCAATTGAACGAAGTGGTGGATTACGACTTTGTGCGCGAGATGATTGCTCAGCGCATTCGCCAAGGCCACGTGGAGCTGCAAGAAACCCTGTGCGATGATTTGGCCGCCCAAATGCTGGCCCATCCGCGTGTGCAAGCGGTGAGACTGTCCAGTTGCAAACCCGATGTCTACCCGGACTGCGAAGCAGTAGGCGTAGAGGTTTTCCGCATGAAAGAATGGACACCATGAAAGCCACCTTGGGCAATCAGACCTTGACCTTGTATGGTCTGCGCTTTGCTGCCAACCTGGGCATCTTGGAGCAAGAAATGACCGGACCGCAACCCATTCAAGTGGACGCGGAACTGAACCTCGGCCATCAGCCGCTGCTGCCCCATGACGACGACATCAACCATGTATTGGATTACCGTAAAGTCCGTCAAATCATCATCGACGAATGCACGGCTGAGCATGTGAATTTACTGGAGACGCTGATCGGTAAACTGGCCCACCGGTTGATGAAATTGCCCGGGGTTTTGGGCGTGCGCGTCAAAATAGCGAAATTAGAAATTTTTGAAGATTGCGAAGTGGCCATTCGCATGGAAACAGGACAGTGGTGAACACAATGAATGCCCCCATCAATAACGACTGGCTTCAAGCCGAAGACTCTGCGCACGACAAAGCGATGAAAATCGAGCGCGAAACCCACAAACTCGAAAAACGCCTCTGCCGCCAAATGGGCCAGGCCATCTCCGACTTCAACTTGATTGAAGAAGGTGACCGTGTCATGGTCTGCATGTCCGGCGGCAAAGACAGCTACGGCATGCTGGACATCCTGCTGAAAATGCAAGCACGTGCCCCGGTTAAGTTTGAGCTGATCGCAGTCAACTTGGACCAAAAGCAACCCGGCTTTCCTGCCGAGGTGTTGCCCGCTTACCTGCAAAGCCTGGGCGTGAAATTCCATATCGAAACGCAAGATACGTATTCCATCGTCAAAGAAAAAGTGCCTGAAGGCAAAACCATGTGCAGCCTGTGCAGCCGCTTGCGGCGGGGCATTTTGTACAAAGTGGCGCGTGAGTTGGGTTGCAATAAACTGGCTTTGGGGCATCACCGCGATGACATGCTGCAGACCTTCTTTTTGAACATGTTTTTTGGCGGCAAGCTGAAAGGCATGCCACCCAAGTTGGTGAGCGACAACGGCGAGTTCATGGTGATTCGTCCCTTGGCTTTTGTGGCCGAAACCGACCTGATCCGCTGGGCAGAGCACCGTCAATTCCCGATCATCCCTTGCACCTTGTGCGGTAGTCAAGAAAATTTGCAACGCAAACAAATCGGTAACATGCTGCGGGAATGGCAGAAAAAATTCCCAGGGCGTATTGAGAACATGTTTGCAGCACTGCAAAACATTGTGCCCTCGCACCTGATGGACTCCAAAAAACACGACTTCAAAAATTTAAAAACCACCGGTGTGCCCTCAGCCGATGGCGACACGGCATTCGACGAAGAATCCTTCAGTGAACCCACATTACCGGGGATTCAAGTGATCCAGATGTCCAGCTAATCCCTATGAACTTGGCCGACTGTGTTCGCGCACTGACAGGAAACTCAACATGATCAAATATTGGCTCACGCTGTCCATCACCCTGGCTTTGCTGACAGGCTGCAGCAGCATTCGACTGATCGACAGCCAGGTTCAGTCGGTCAACGCGCAAGGCGCAATGTCTCTGCAAGGCGCGCATTACCGATTTGAACGACTCCCCTCGCAAACCAACAACCCGGCGGCAGGCCTGGCCGAGCAGCAAGCGCAAGTCGCTTTGTCCGCCTCGGGTTTGGTACGCGATGATCCTGGTGCGCAATTGAGCATTCAAGTCCAGGCAAGGGCCACCACCTTCATGACGGACCCGTGGGGTCGCCCTGTGTTCGGTTTGGGCATGAACAGCTACTGGGGAAGAGGCATCGGTATGAACTGGGCCATGCGCTTGCCTCCTCCAAGTCAATACCAATACGAAGTCAGCCTGCTGATGCGCGATCTGCGCAGCGGCCAGGTCGTCTATGAAACGCAGGCCGCGCACAGTGGTCCTTGGTCTGACGGCGAGAAAATTTTTCCTGCCCTGATGAACGCTGCGTTGAAAGACTTCCCCAATCCACCGGCCAAAACACGGCGGGTGAACATCGAAATCCCGCGCTGAACTTTGCGCTCATTTTTTGCGCTGATCGGAACCCATGCAAGCCACCCGCATTTTGGCCATTCGCCACGGAGAAACCGCCTGGAATGTGGCGACCCGCATTCAAGGTCAACTCGATATTCCACTCAATGCCACCGGCGAATGGCAAGCGGCGCAACTGGCGCAGGCCTTGTCTGCTCAAGAGAGTATTGATGCCATTTACACCAGCGATTTGCTGCGCGCCTATGCCACGGCACAAGCGATAGGCCAAGCCGTCAAGCTCCCCCTGCACACGCACCTGGGTCTGCGCGAGCGGGGCTTTGGCGACTTTGAGGCCAAAACTTTTGCGGAAATTGCGACGGCTTTGCCCGAAGATTCGCTGCGCTGGCGCAAGCGCGACCCGCATTGGGCACCACCCGGTGGCGGCGAATCCCTGGTCGCCATGCGTGA
>CANBWK010000172.1 GCA_947373105.1 Comamonadaceae bacterium
GGCATCTTCCAAGGCTCGAACAGCCAGGTGTCGGGCACTTGGCGCAGCACCGGCAGCCAGCGCCGCACAAAAACGCCTTGCGGGTCGTGGTCTTGGGCTTGCTTGATCGGGTTGTACACGCGTGTGGTGTTGATGCCGGTGGTGCCCGACTGCATTTGCATCTGGCTCCAGTGGATACCGGGCTCGTAGTCCACAAACTGCCCGGCCAGCCACTGCCCCACTTCGCGCCAGTGCAGCCACAGGGGGTACGCCGCCACCGACACCAGCATGGCGCGCATGCGGAAGTTGAGCCAGCCGGTCTGTTGCAGCATGGTCACGCAGGCGTCCACCAGTGGCCAGCCTGTGGTGGCGGTGCGCAAGCGCTCAAAATGTTCGGCGTTCCAATCGCCTTCGCGCAGGCCGTCGTAACCGCGGTGCATGTTGCGAAACTCAATGCTTGGTTCGCTCTCGAGCTTTTGCATGAAATGACAATGCCAGTGCAGTCGGCTGGTGAACGCCACCAGGCCCTTGCGGGTCCACGGGTCCAGGTTTGGCTGGCGCAAGGTCTGTTAGGTGGCTTGCACCACTTCGCGCATGCTCAGGCACCCCCAGCTCAGGTAGGGCGACAAACGTGAGCAGGCGCTGGTGGCGCTCAGGGGCGAAGAAATGCCGCCCCTGTATTGGCCGCTGCGGGTGTTCAAAAAACTCTGCAATGTCTGCAAGGCCTCTTGCCTGCCGCCGGTTTGCCGCGCGGGTGCAGCGTCTGGTGCCAAGCCCCAGGCTGGCCAATCGGACCAGCGCTCTGCAGGCCAGGGCCACGGGGCTGGCGTGAGGGTGGGGGTGTTCAGTTGGGGCGCTTGCATGCGCTCGGTCCATCGTGCGCTCCACTGGTTGCGGCTGGGCAGTCGGCGCACCACGCCCGTTTGTGCATGCTCTTGCCACTGCACGCCGTGCGCGGCGCACCAGCGGGCCACGGCTTTGTCACGTTCGTAGGTCAGGCCGTTGCCGGTTTCTTCGTGCGCATGCAGGTGGCTGAAGGCATGCGCTTGGTGCAGGCGTTCGAACACCTCGGTGACCTCACCTGTGATCACTTGCAGGCGCACGCCGCAGGCCTTGAGTTGAACAAACAAGTCGCGCAGGCATTCACGCAAAAAATCGAACTGTCTTTGTGAGACGTCCGGGCTGCGCCAGTAAGACGGCTCCAAGATGTACACGCACATCACCGGCCCCAATGCTGCAGCATGCGCCAGGGCCGCGTTGTCGTGCACCCGCAAATCGCGTTTGAACCAGACCAGTTGTGTGCCCATGTCAGCGTGCCAAGCTTTGGGGTGGATGGGTCCTGCCGCCCGTCGGGTCAAAGCAAGCCAATAAGTTGGCCGGCGCTGATTCAACTTGACGCGCCAGATAAGCCCGAATATGCGTTGCAGCCAGCCAAGGGTGAGTCTGGCCACTCCAAATGCCCCGTTGCTCAACGCCCCAGTCTGCACCGTTCTTTTGCATCAGAACGACCGCAGGCAGCAGGTCATCAAATTCAACTTCAAGCAGCATCCAGTCGTGGCGCATCGATCCGGCAGCCACGCGCGCGCTGAGCGACCCGGGCGGACTGAAATTCTTCAATGCCTGCAATGCCAGTTCAAGACGCTTGTCGTTGGCCTGAAGCACTTGGACATCCTTGCAATTTCGACGAAGGCTGTTGAGCTGGTTGCGCAACCAGCCCTCAGTGTCCAGCGGACGACCGTCCACCATCAGCAAATGACCACCGTCCGCTTGGACCCATTCCAAATGGCTCATCGTGACAGCAATGAGGGTCGCCATCAGCGCCGTCAGTGCAACATGCGGCTTCATGCTGAGGGGGGTTGCAAAGTCGGTTGAACGTTCAGCGGAATGTTTTCGTGCTGAGCCACCATCTCCAGTGCCTTCTCGAACAAGGCACGCGCCGATCCTGACACCGTGCTGAGGTAAGCATGCAGGTGGGCGTCGTCGGTACTTTTGTTCAGGCATTCCTGGCTGTACTGCTCAAAGCTGGCCAGTTGGGTGATCAGCTCTGCCACATGACGGGGGCACTCACACAGCACTTGGCTGGAGATATTGGCCACCCTGCTTAATGTTTCGTCGGTGTATTTGCGCGGCGGAACCAGACCACTGCGCTGAAAATCGTTCACTTCCTGGGTGTGATCCATCCACAAAACGGAGTTGATCAGTTCCCCCAGTTCTGCGTTTGAGACGGGCTCCCTGCGGACTTTGATGCCCGCCAGTTTCAAGGTAGCCACCACAGGTTCCTGGCCAAAGTTGTAGAGCACGATCGCTTGCTGAAAGTGGTGTGCCTGCACGAGCCGCTGGATGTCTCTGCCCGAGATCACATCCAGCGAGTTAACGCGCACCAACAGCACCAGAGGTTGCGAAGCCAGTGGCGCATGGCGTGCCGCCTCCAGGTCTTCAAGAATCTCGGTGATTTGGATGGGTTTGTCGTTCAAACCTAGCGACAACTGGCTTGATTCCATTCGAGCCGCCATGCCCACGCCGACCACGGCCATGGTGACGGGGGCAGCCTGCGTTGCTGTGGGGCGATTCAGCCGGTGCGCTGTACGTTGTTGTTGGAGCAGAGCATTGAGCTGCGAGCCTTGCAAGGCCGCGATGGTGCTGATGCTGTGGCCTGATTCAGTCAGTTGCTTGAGGAGTGAGGCACGCAGCACGTCCTCATCCGAATAATGCCGATGCCTTCCTTCGGATTTGAGAGGTGCAAATGCGGCGTACCGACTCTCCCATACCCGCAATGTAGAGACGGGCACACCGCTGAGGGCGGATACAGCACCAATTCGGTGGTTGGAAATAGATGTGACCATTAAAAGCGCCTAAATTGAGTAGGTATTGAGTTGAATTATAGGAATAAATAGAATTTTAAGTAGATTAAATTTGAATGAATGTTAAATTAACTTCAAATCAGAGACTCAACACCATGCTCAACAAAAAAACGCTACACGCAATCCATTCGCTTGTGCACATCGCTTCGCTGCCGCGGGGCATGAGCATCTCAACGACAGCGCTGTCGAAGCAACTGTACTTGTCCGTTTCTTATCTAGAGAGCTTGCTCAAAGTGCTGCGTGAAAACAAACTCGTTTGCGCCACGCGTGGCCCTGGGGGCGGCTACGAATTAGCCTTGCCGGCCTCGCAGTTGAGTGTGTGGTCCGTGGCGCAGGCTTTCGATGACCGGTCAAAGCAGCAACCGCCCACCAGCGTGTACCAGATCGATTTGGATGCCTTGCTTGGCGGTGTGATCGAGTCCCAGTTTCAAAGCATCTTCTCCTCCATTTTCATAGGGGATTACAAGCATGAAATGAATCCCTTGGATTCACGGCTTGGGCCTCACGATTGGCGTTTTGGGTTCAAGCCCTTGGCGCCCAGTTCTGTGCCCGTTGCGCCTAATTCGGTGTTTCAACTTTCTCAGTTCATGGGCATACGGGCAACCGCATGACTTCCATGGCTGTCGTTTTCCTCTTCTCACAACCCTGCGAGTACAAACCATGAATTCTGTAAATACAAATTCCTCCCGTCGAGTTTTCATCATGCAAGCCATTGCGGCATCAGGCACCGTCTTGACGGCGCAGCAAGTCGCCGCCCAAGCAGCGCTTGCCGAGTCGGATGCACAAGCAGTCGCCCTTGGCTACAAAGCCGATGCGAGCAAGGTCGACAAAGCCAAGCAGACCAAATATGCGGCGAGCCAAGCCTGCGCAAACTGTGCCCTTTTCCAGGCTGCGTCCGGTGCAGCAGCGGGTGCTTGCCCCTTGTTCGCAGGCAAGCAAGTTTCAGCCAAAGGGTGGTGTACCGCTTGGGCCAAAAAGGCGTGACCCGCATCCATGGGTTGAATGTATTGACTAATTGCTAAGTGACACACATAGACTTGTCTGCAAGCCATGAGGTATTTGCGACCAACCGCTGTGCAGCTTTATGGCGTGCATGTCAATTGCGTCAAGCAAGTGGGCTACGGTTTGACAGTCAAGCCCCAGGCCATGCCCACCGCCCTTTTCCAAGTCATGCAGCCCATGCCCATGCACCTTGGGTGCAACGATGAAAAAACCTTTTAAAGGAAATAAGTCTAACTTGCCCAGCAAGCTGTGTGAGCGCTGCGAGCGGGTCATGACATGGCGCAAGTCATGGGCCAAGAATTGGGACCAAGTCAAATACTGCTCACAGTCCTGTCGTGATGCCAAGCCACGCGGTGCGGAAACAGCGCAGTAAAGCGGCGTCAGACGTTTTGACGAAAAGCCTCGGGGGTTCGTCCTGTCCACCCTTTGAACGCCCGCATGAAGCTCTTTTCGTTTTGAAACCCTGATTCGGCGGCGATCTGTTTGATTGGGCGCGACGTGCGCAGCAGTAGATCCATTGCCGTGTCGCGCCGCACGCTGTCCTTCAGGGCTTGCAAGCTGGCACCTTCCTCCTTCAGTTGTCGGTGCAGCGTACGCGGTGACAGATTGAGCCAAGCCGCCAGGTCGTCAGCGTTGCGGCTGTGCGCAGGGTGCTCGGCCAGCGTTTGGCGCACTTTTTCGACCAGCAGACGGTCGCGTCGGTAGG
>CANBWK010000173.1 GCA_947373105.1 Comamonadaceae bacterium
AGTACGCCACACCTGATATTCTCGTATACGCTTAGTCGCGGAAAAATATTGGTGACCTGAAAGCTACGCGACAACCCCCGCCGATTGATCATGAATGGTGCCAAGCCCGTAATGTCTTCTCCCTTCAATAAAACCTGTCCAGAAGAGACCGGAAAGCGTCCACTGATCAAATGAAAGAGTGTCGACTTACCAGCACCGTTGGGACCGATCACCGCATGGCGTTCACCCTGGCGCACATCGAGATTGACGCCACGAATGATGGGGGTTTCTCCAAAGCGCTTATGCAAATCCACCAATTGCAATGCCGAACCGTTCATTGAGTCCCCTTGATTTGTGCTTGTTGATTTGCGTCGTGAAATGCTTCAGCGACGTAGGGGGATAGCTTGCGCAGCGCCATACCTCCAGACACAAAAAGAGCAACTATTGCTGACCAAGCCCATGGAGATTTGGCATCGTAGTGCAGCCACAACACATTCATCGCGGTCCCTTCAGAGGCTTTAACCAGCAAGTGATAGCAAGTTTCAACCACCAACACCCCACCTGCGGTGACCATCAGTGCTGGCAGCAAGGCCAGACCATAAGCCGGCAACAACCGTCGCAATGTGCCTCGCATCAGCATCGGCTTGTGCATCAGCAAAAGACCAGCGAGCCCACCTGGGGCATACATCACGACCATGACAAACATCAGTCCGACATACAACATCCATGCACCGGTGTAATCTGACAAAGAAATTTGCAATGCGGTCATCAACACCGCACCGATGATGGGGCCGATGAAAAAGGCTACGCCACCGATATAGCTCATTAACAGTACATAGCCAGAAGGCCCGGCGCCAATCACACTGGAAGTGACGATTTCATAATGGATGGCAGACAACCCACCCGCTACGCCTGCAAAAAATCCTGATGCGCAAAAAGCAATGAAACGAACCATTTGTGTGCTGTAGCCCACGAATTCTGCCCGCTCCGGGTTATCTCGAACGGCGTTGCACATCCTGCCCAATGGCGTACGGGTAAACAAATACATCGCGGCAATACACACCAAGCACCATGCTGCAATCAGGTAATAAACTTGAATTTGGGGGCCAAAGTTCATGCCGAAAAACTTCATGGTGTCTGTGCGACTCGTCGAAATTCCGCCTTCCCCTCCGAAGAATCCCCGCAGAATCAGCGAACAAGCGGCAACAAGCTCACCGATTCCCAGCGAAATCATGGAAAAGGCGGTGCCCGCCCGCTTTGTAGAAACCCACCCAAACAGCATGGCAAAAAACAACCCCGCCAATCCGCCAACCAATGGAATCACCGGCAGGGGTATGGGCAACTTGCCAGCCCCGACAACATTCAATGCATGTGCAGTCATGAAACCGCCCATACCGTAATAAACAGCATGGCCAAAGGACAAAATTCCTGTTTGTCCCAACAGCATGTTGTAAGACAGTGCAAAGATGATCGCAAATCCCATCAAGCACATCATCGTCAGGGATGCGCCACTGGAAAACACAAAAGGCAGTGCAATCAACGCCAGTGCGGCCAAGACCCACTGCACCCAGTACCAGTTTTTGTTGGCAATATCGCTCATGTTTCTCGGTACCCCATCAAGCCCTTAGGACGAAATATCAACACCAAAACCAGCAGTAAATACGGGATGATGGGCGCTACTTGAGCCACGGTCGCCATCCAGAGGTCACCACCAATGGAATCTCGGGTCAAAGTAATTCCCAAGGGGGCCATGACATCAGCCAATGAGACATTGAGTGCCACCGCAAAAGTTTGTACCAGCCCTATCAGCAACGCTGCGATGAATGCGCCTTGCAAAGAGCCCAGCCCCCCCACCACCACCACCACGAAAAGGATGGGGCCCAGCGAGGCCGCCATGGCCGGCTGAGTGACCAGTGCCGGGCCAGCGATAACCCCTGCCAATGCCGCCAGTCCGCAACCCACACCAAAAACCATCATGAAAACCAAAGGCACGTTGTGGCCCAGCATTCCCACCATGTTGGGGTGAGTTAAAGCTGCACGAATGATCAAACCCACTCGGGTCTTGGTGAGCAGCAAAAGTAAACCCAGGAACACCACCACGGAGGTAACCAACATGAACATCCTGAAGGCTGGGTAAGTGGTTGAGAATAATGTGAACGCAGAAAAATTCAATAAATCAGGCACACGGTAGTCCACAGGCACTTTACCCCAGACCATCTGTACCAATTCTTCGATCATGAAAGCCAAGCCGAATGTGAATAACAATTCGGCAACATGACCGTGTTTATGAACTGTTCGCAAGCCGTAGCGTTCGACCAAAGCCCCGATGCCTCCAACCAGCAAAGGAGCCAAAACAAGCCCAGGCCAATAGCCCACATACAAGCTGATCTGGAAACCAAAATAAGCACCAAGCATGTAGAAACTGGCATGGGCGAAATTAAGAACACCCATCATGCTGAAGATCAGCGTCAGACCGCTGGCCAGCAAAAACAACAACAGGCCGTAAAGCAGGCCGTTGAGCGTCGAAAAAATGATCAGCTCAAGCATGAAGATCGAATCCTTATCTGTGACAAAAAGGGGCGACCAGCCATGCCGGTCGCCAGTCAGATCAGCTTGGCACGTTCATTTTGCAGGTTGTCGGGATCACGGTATCTTGGCCCTTGATCACAGTGGTCGTCTTCCAACCCCAGCCCGTCTTTTCTTCGTCATGCTTAGTGCCTGAGCCAAAGGATGAGATGTACATGTCTTGGAAAAACGAATGGTCGCTGGGTCGCATGAAAGTGTCTGCACCGAGAATGTTCTTGAACTTCATGTCTGCAAGTGCTGCAGCCACTTTCTTGGGATCTGAAGATTTGGCCTTATTCAAGGCTTCAACAAACATGTCCATTTGATTTTTCATACGCATGTACCACCAACCCTGAGCAGCCTCACCGCCGTATTTCTTCAGGAAAGCGTCGGTCATTGCCTCCATTGCTGGCGCTGGAACGTTGGTATGCCATTCGCTGATCTGAAAGACCCGATGGTCCAGCCCGGTCTGTTTGATAGCCGTCGGCGCGCCCGAGCCGCCGGCGTAATAGGTGTACCAATTAGCCTGTAAGCCCGAATCAGCAGCGGCTTTCAGCAGCAAAGAAATGTCATTGCCCCAATTGCCGCTAATCACGGAGTCGGCACCAGAAGCCTTGATTTTGGCAACGTAGGGCGCGAAGTCAGTGATCTTCAAAAGTGGATGTAACTCATCGCCGACAATCTGGATGTCAGGGCGTTTTTGTTTGAGCATCGCCACAGCCGCAACGCGAACCGCTTGCCCGAATGAGTAGTCCTGCCCAATGATGTAGACTTTTTTGATTTCCTTGCGGGTTTTCATGTAGTCAGTCAGGGCGGCCATTTTGATGTCAGAGTTAGCATCCCAGCGGAAGTGCCAATAGCTGCATTTTTCGTTGGTCAGTGCCGGATCCACAGCCGAGTAATTGAAGTAAAGAACCTCTTTGCCGGGATTACGGTCGTTGTATTTGCTGATAAATTCAGAAATGGCGATCGCTGCCCCTGATCCATTACCTTGCGTAATGAAACGTACGCCAGAATCAATGGCTTTTTGAACTTGAACCAAACTCTCTTGAGGGCTTCCTTTGTTGTCGTAGGCAACAGCTTCCATTTTTTGACCGTTGATCACGCCACCCTTGGCATTGATGGCATCGACCAAGAACTGCAGATGTTTCAGACCGTGCTCGCCAACGCTCGCCCCACCACCTGAAAGCGGATCGATATAAGCAATTTTCACGTTTTGCGCTTGAACGCCAATAGCGCTAAATACCAATGCAACAGTCAATGGCAAGCCATTCATAATTTTGGCAAAATTCATGACAAGTTCCTTGTTAATTAAGAGACCTAGTAAACAGCCGGACGTTTTTCAAACTACACCACAAGCTTTAACTTGAACATCACGTCGAGCCACACAAAAAACTAAACTAAAAAAAGTTGATGTCTTTCATTGCACGCCCAGTTTCTCACCTAAATTCTAAAATTCATTAGCGGGGAAACCCTAGATTTGCTGAGCTTCAGCGCTTGGTTTGATTTCGCAAACGACCAAGAAAGACAAACAACTTCCAACGAGGTCCATTGTGGTTTGGCTTTATATTAAGACAAGATTACCCATGACCTTCTTTTCAATAACGTTCAATATTTGACATGATCATCCGCCACCAAGAAGACATCACCAAAGCTGTAATGGCAGAGCTCAATCGCGCCTCAGATCCGCGATTCAAAGAGATCATGTCCTTCGCTGTAAATCATCTGCACGACTTTGTGCGCGATGCCCAACTGACCGAAGCGGAGTTCCACCAGGCGTGTGCATTCATTGCCAAACTGGGACAGCACACGACAGCCTCGCACAACGAGGTGGTGCTGATCTGCGGTTCACTTGGCATCTCATCTTTGGTTTGCTTGCTCAACAACGGAAACAAAGGCCAAAGCGAGACCACAGCCAACTTGATGGGCCCCTTCTGGCGCGAGGCTTC
>CANBWK010000174.1 GCA_947373105.1 Comamonadaceae bacterium
CGGTGTCAATCAAGCGCTCTTGCACCACCAAGCGCATGTCACCAGCCCCTGGGCCCAGACCCAGACCCAGACCCAATTGTTCAGCCAAGGCAGTATGGGCGGCGTCGTGCACCAGTAATTTGGGCTGCGCATCCTCCAGAACGTGGCGCAATTCTGCTGCGGCCAAACGGTAGTTGAGCGGCATGAAGATCACACCCAATCGTGCACAGGCCACCAAAGTGACCAATTGCAGCTCGTGGTTCAAACCCAGCCACGCCAAGCGGTCTCCGGCTTGCACCGCCCATGCGGATTGCAAATGTCCGGTCACCCTTTCGATGCGTCGCCAGAACTTGGCGAAGTCATAGGTCACACCGGCTGCGCCCGGCAAACCATTGCGCAAAGCCGTGACGCCCGCATGGGTCTTTGCCAACGCGGCAAATCGCGCCGCAATGGGCGAGAACGCATCGCCCATGCTGAGACGCTGGCTCATTCGTCTTTCTCTCCGGGCTCGTACAGGGCTTCGCGACCCAACCGGTCCAGACACAATTCGGCAGTCCAAGGCAACATCAAGGACCCGCAGCGGGCATCGCGGTACAAACGCTCCAGCGGCAAGGACTTGAGCATGGACTGCCCGCCGCAGGTGCGAATCGCCAAACGGGCGATGTCTTGCGCGTTTTCCATGATCGTGTATTGCGCGGCGTAAGCGCGTAATCTCGACGATTTGGGGGGATCAATTTTGGCGTCTTCGATGGCACGCAAAAACAAATTACGGGTTTGCTCCAACTTGATGAACATCTCAGCGACGGCGATTTGCTTGGTCGCAAATTGACGTCGCTTGACGGGGCCCGTGCCCGGAATTTCTCCGCGTAAATAAGCCACCGTGAAATCGTAGGCAGCCTGGGCGATACCCATGTAAGTGGGAGACAGCGTCATGAACATGTGAGGCCAGCGGCTGGCGGCCTGGAAGTAAATGCCTTGAGGCATCAGCGCAGCGTTATCGGGCACAAAAACGTCTTTGAAAATCAGATTACGCGAGACAGTGGCACGCATGCCCAGAGGATCCCAATCACCCTCCACCACCACACCGGGTGCATCGCGTGGCACAGCCAAATACAAGGTGTCACGGCGTGACAATTCCAAATCTTGTTTTTTCTCGGTGCACAAAACGCCAAAATAGTCTGCCGCGTCCGACAGGGATGCAAAAATTTTCTTGCCATTGATCCGCCAGCCCCCTTCTGTTCTTACGGCAATGGTGCCAAAGGGTTGAGCGCCGGCGGCAGCCGCGCCACCTTCTGAAAAAGGCTGTGCGTAAATCGCCCCCTCGTTCACCACGCGCGAGAAATGCGCCTTTTGGTGAACGCGGTGAATGGCGCGTTGATCGGGCGTCATCTCCAGATCCTCGGACAGGAGTCCACTCCACATCATGGTGCACACATGCATATTGAAGGTCAGTGCCGTGGCACCGCACCAGCGGCCGATTTCAGCAGAGACCATGGCGTAAGTTGCGTAATCCGCACCCATGCCGCCATGCGCTTCGGGCACGCACAAGGCCAGCAACCCGTTGTCACGCATATCGGCATAGTTGGCAAAGGGAAACTGGGCATCCCGGTCCAACTGCGGTGCACGGTCCGCAAACTTGTCTCGGCCCAACTCATACGCCATGCGCATGCATTCGCGCTGTTTGTCGCTGAGCGGGTAGTCTTCACCGCAAATGGGGATGTAGTTGTGCAAATGCATCACGCGGCCTTATGAAGTCCATGTTGTTTTAAAAAGTGTTCGATCACTGCATTGAAGTGATCCGGCTGCTCAAAGCACAACAAATGCCCCGCACCAGCCAGTAACTCGAACACAGCGCCAGGTATTTTTTCAGCCATTCGGCGCATGACTTCGGGTGGCGCCGTTTTGTCGTGCTCAGCCGCCAAACACAAAGTGGGCACGGTGATGGTGGGCAAGGCGGCGCGCTGCTCGAAGGTCACCAGCGCCTGAATACTCGCGCGGTAAGTGTCTGCGGGCACAACGGACATGCAGGCACAGGCCAAAGCAAAACCTGCCCCTTGGTAAGCAGGGGCGACCATGGTGGGGATCAAGGCATCAGCCACATCGGCCATGGTCTTGCCTGCGTCCAAGGGCGCGACGCGTTGTGCCACAAATTGTTTTTGAAAATCTCCGGTGGAATTGCCAAAAGCAGGACTGCTGGCAGCGATCACCAAACCGGCAATGCGTTCAGGGCAGCGGGTCCAGGCTTGTTGGGCCACCATTCCACCCATGCTGTGCCCGATCAGCACCGCGCGCTGGATGTCCGCAGCATCCAGCATTCGCAGCAAGGCATCGGCCAATGCAGGGAAATCAACATGCGCCAGCGCCGGGCTCTGTCCGTAGCCCGGCATATCCCACGCTATGGCCCGCCAGCCCGCTTGAGAGAAATGCGCCAACTGAGACTCAAATCCTTGCTTGCCGCCGCCAATACCATGTAAAAAAACCAGCACGGGCTGAGCGGGGTCTGCACTGCGCCCGGCTTCTGCCCACACAGGCACGGGCAAGGCGCTCATATCAACGCACCCCGATTAACCACCACTTGCCCATCTAACGCAATGGTGCAGCCGCGCATGGGCAAGTCAAAATGTCCCAGTGTGTGTCGCCCAGCGACCTCGTTGGCACCGGTCGAATACAAAAAGTTGCCGGCAAAAGCACGCAGCTCAGTCCCGTTGCAATCGCGCTTGTCGTAAAAAGTCATCGCATCCCAACGGGCTTGCGGATTCAAACCGTAGCCCACATGTGACACGGCATACGCTGCGCGATGGCCTTCCAGGTCCTCCCATGCTTGGTAATACCCGCGCATCATGTCGGCATCCACACCCGTGCCCGCGATCTGGGTAATACCGTCGTTTTCGATGGTCAGGGTGATCGTGTCACGCAGATAGGACTTGAACGTCAGGTTCACATCACCGGGTGCCATGACCAAGGTCCCGTTGACTGAACCCGCTTTTGGAAAGGCCAAAGCCAAGCCAGCGGGCCAATGCGACACCATGCCCGGCTTGGGACAAAAGCCCCAAACGCCGCCGACAACGGCACCTTGCAGATCGATGTGCAATTGCGTACCGGCATCGGATGTCACCTGCATTGACTGGGTTTGACGCAAAGCACGCATGGCGCTGCGCACCGTCAGCTCCAGCGCAGGGTCGGGCACGGTGCGCTCCAGGATTTCAGGATGTTCGTTGGAAATCATCAGCAGACGAGGCACATTCCCGTCAGCCCCCTTCATGATCACGGGCAACTCAGGGGCATGCAACATGCCTTCCACAGTGCAGTCCACGATGAACGAGGCCCGGGCCATGGCCGCCACCACGGGGCCCAATTGTTGAAGGGCGTCTGTTGCCCCCGTCGAGCGCACCGGCGCAGGCGCACTCAGCGCAGGCGATGGAATATTGATCTCAAATGGCCGGGCGCCCATCGCCTCCAAAGCCAAGCGCGCCAGATCCACATTCACGCGGCGGGACTGCGTCTCCGACACAATGGCCACGACTTCGCCGGCTTGCACATTGCACAGGGTAAAGGTGCGCTGAAATGCCGCGATCCATTTGTGTTCAATTCGTTCTATCAGCATGGTGTCTCCTTTGCTTGCACGTATTTCAAGCAGTTTATATGAATATTCATACAATAACACCATGAGCAAACCCGCACCGAAACCCGATACCCCAAAAAGACTTGAATTTGTAGACGATTACCTGGCCTACTTGCTGGCCCGTGCCAGCCACCTGATCTCGAGCGAATTCCATCGCGAGGTTGAAGCCAGCGGCCTGACGGTGCCCGAGTGGCGCGTCTTAGCCAGTTTGGCGGGCGGTGCGCAACGCACGGTGGGCGAGTTGGCCGACATTGTGCTCAGCAAGCAACCCACGGTCACCAAACTGATTGCCCGCATGCACGAACAAGGCTGGGTCGAGCGCAGCGTCGGGTTATCGGACCGGCGACAAGCCCTGGTTGCATTGAGTCAGGCCGGACGTCAGCGGGTACAGGCACTGCTGCGCAGGGCGCGCAGTCATGAGGCCCGTGTGATGGGCAGCTTTGGGGAGGCCGACAGTGTCCGACTGAAAGTCATTTTGAAAAAATTGATCAATCAGCACGCGACTGCAAAAACCGCCACTGACTGACTCGCGCATCGAATGCGCTCTTTTGTGACCCGTCCAAGGACGTATACAGGGCACGCGCTTGGGATTCAAAATCTTCCAGGAGTCCATACCGGTTTCTAACCCCATCCACCACCTGGCGAATCGCCAACATGCCCGAAGGTGGAATGCTGGCAGCCACAGGCGCAGGCACAGGGCCCCGGCGAAAGTCGTCCAGATACACGTTCATCGATTGGGCAAATAACTGCCAAGCGGGCACTTGTGTGGGGTTCAACTTCAAATCGAGTTGAAGTTCGCTCAATTGAGCGCTTGCCTGGTCCAACAATGACCCATTACCGCCGCGCTCGACCGGCGTTGCAGGT
>CANBWK010000175.1 GCA_947373105.1 Comamonadaceae bacterium
TACTACAAAGCCTTTGGGTTTGCCGACAAAGCCAAGGGCATACCTGCAACCACGGATACTATTTTTCAGCTCGCCTCCATGACCAAACCCATGGCGGCGGTTGGCGCGCTGGCTTTGACGGAGCAGGCCAAGTTGCCACTGCAAAGCAAACTGGCCGATTATTTTCCGGGCTATGCGGACATGAAGGTGGGTGTTCCTACAGCCGATGGCAAGTTCAACTTGGAGCCTCAAAAACGCCCCATCCTGATTCATGATTTGTTTCGTCACACCTCAGGCATCACTTACGGCGGTCGTCCAGATGGCGGCAGTCCCATCGCCGCTTTGTGGCCCAGTGGTGGGGCTGCGTCTCACATGGGCACATCCAAGGAGTTTGCCGAGGCTTTGACCAAGCTGCCTCTGGTGTACCAACCCGGAACGGTGTTTGAGTACAGCTTGTCTTTTGATGTGCTGGGTGCAGTGGTTGAGAAGGTGGCCGGAAAATCTTTGGGCGATCATCTTGGCGCAACCATCTGGAAGCCTTTGAAGATGAGCAGCATGACTTTCAGGCCGACCGAAGCACAGATGGCCAATGTGGCGCAGCCTTTCCCGCTGAACCCTTTGGATGGCAAACCCCAAAGTATTGCCTTGCTCCAAAAGCCCGCCACCTATGACTGCGGCGGTGCTTGTGCTTTTGGCAGCATGGGTGACTATTTGCGCTTTGGTCAGATGCTCATCAATGAAGGAAGCCTGGAAGGCCAGCAAGTGCTGAGTCCTGCCACGGTCAAGTTGATGACCAGCAACCACTTGGGTACGGGGATTCAAAATCGGGTGGCCAATGTCGAGCCGCATCGCGATGGCTATGGTTTTGGCTTGGGCGTGGCCGTTCGCATGCAGCCTGGCTTGGCGGCGGTGCCGGGCAACGCGGGTGAATATTCTTGGAATGGCGCGAATGGGACGGGTTTCTTTGCAGACCCTCAAGCCCAGTTGGTGGTGGCTTTTGGCACCGCCGCCCCAGGCGATTTACGAAAATATTACCGAGAGCAAGTTCAAGACCTGGTGTACGGCGCTTTAACGCGCTGATGCAGGTGTAACGCGCATCAAGGGTTGACCAACTTCAGATAAGTTTGCCGGGTTTCTGCGGAAACCCCGGCAAGCAACTGGGGGTAACTGGTTTGGTGACGCGCCATCATGCGGGCCGAGGCCACGGTTTTGGATTTGCAAAACCAGTGGCAGGTGTGCTGCATCAAGAGCAGTTCGGCCATCAACGTAAAAGCTTTGTCTTTGGGCGAGCGTTGGGCCGTGTTGTCGATGGCGCTGGCAATGCCGTGGGCATGGATGCTGAGTACTTTGCGCATGTCAAATAGGGCCTGAGGCGCCATTTTTTCTGCATAGGGAATACACAGTGGCCAGGTACTGACTTGGGTAGATTCGGCGTCTTGCTTGGAAAAATTGAGCACAAAATTTTGAAATTGGGTGTTCAATGAATCCTCTGAATTGGCCATGAGGGCCCAGATGCTGGCCTGTCTTTCAGGACTGGATTCACCCAATGCACGCATGTAACCTTCGGTCAAGGTCTCCATGCACCTTTCGATTTGGTAGGGTTGCAGTTGCTTACCGAGCAGGGCTTTACGCTGCTGTTGCAGTTTGGATTTTTGCATCCAGGCGCCAAAAGCGAGCGTTGATAAAAGAACCAAAATTTCGAGGAGCATAGATTACTGTTGATAATGGAGCTGTTACTTCTGACCTGATCTGCCCTGGAGCGCACGGTGTTCAATTTGCCATTTCATTGTCGTGTTGCTGAACTCAAGGTGCGCATTGGCATCGAAGAGCACAGCATTGAGGTGGGCAAGTCCTTGCATTTTGCACCCTCCCTGCTGATGGAATGGCAAAGGTCTCGAAATGAGTTGGCCAAGGAGTTGACGCAACTCTATGCGGAGCCGAGCTATTGGCTTTTTTGAAACCCAATTAATCGCCAAGATCAATCAGCGCCGCCAGTGGCACGGTTCCCGGTATTTGGTAGTCGGCCAAAACCCATGCGCTGGTTTTTTGGAGATGCCAATTTTTCAGCAGAGCCTGCAGTTTTTGAATGCTGGCCATGTCGATGGCCGCAAAAGGTTCGTCCATCAAGAGCACATCAGCGCCGCAGGCCAAACCGGCGATCCAATTGACTTTACGTTTGCTGCCGGTCGACAGCATGTACATGGCTTTGTCCATGTGTTCTGCAAGTTCCAGGTGCGCAGCCAAGGCGTTCCATTCGTTGTCATCAAAGCGGGGGTAGCGTGCCCTTATCTTGGCACACCAAGTTTGCGGCGACAGCGCATTCCAATCTTCAGACCGGGGGTCGTGCCAATAGATTTGGGGAGACTCCTGAGGCGCGGCACCCGAAATCCGCACCGATCCTGAAGCAGGCGACAGATCGCCAGCCAATAAACGCAGCAAACTTGTTTTGCCTCGGCTCTCTCCGCCTTGAACCAAGCTGACGCCGCAAGGGATGACAAAGCTCAAGTTTGTGAACAGAGGCGTACCGAAATCAAAGGTCAAATTGTCTACGCTAACGCGTACTGTTGTCATGCGTACAACCTTTTCAATTTATGCATGGCGCTTTCATGCGACCCCTGTCGCGAAGCCTAAGCACTTGAGACGGCCATTGTGCCTTGCAACTTGGCTGGATTGGATTCTCCTTGACTTAGGTCATCTTCACGAGGGGGTTTGCTCACTAAGATTGGTAGGGTCTTAGCAGTTATATGGGTTTACTTCATGCCGTTCATCACCGCATTCGTCAAACGTTATGGCCGGTGGTTTCTGGGTCTGATCTTCATCTTGATTTGCGCTGCTGGCGCATGGCGTTGGTGGTCTGGACCTTGGGTGGACGTTGACAGGGTACTGCGTCGTGATGTGGTGCAGTCCGTCGTGGCAACTGGCCGCGTGGTAGCGCCGCACCGTGTGGATGTGAGCGCTATGGTGACGGCAACGGTGGCCCGGGTCCCCGTCTCTGAGGGGCAAGTTGTTCAAGCCGGAGAGGTGTTGATCACCTTGCATTCATTAGAGCTCAAAGCCTTGTCTGAACAAGCGCAGGCGGCTTTGACACAAGCCCAAGCGCGGTTGATACAGATTCAAGAAGTTCAGTCGCCGGTCGCGGCGCAAGCACTGGCCCAAGCCGAAGTTCAATGGCAAACCGCGCAGGCGCAGCAACATCGTCAACGTGAATTGTTGGCCCAGGGCTTCATTGGTCCTGCGGCCTGGGACGAAGTGGTGAAAACCGTCCAACTTGCGCAAGCGCAATTCAATACGGCGCTCAAACAATCGCAAGCGCTGCAACCGCAGGGGATCGAAGTACGGCTGGCGCAAACGGCAGTGGACCAGGCCTTGGCGGCATCCAAGGCCGCGCAAGTTCGATCTGACTACACAACACTCAAAGCACCCGTTGCGGGTGTTTTGATTGCCCGTAACATCGAGCCCGGCAATCAGGTGCAACCTGGCAAAGTACTGATGACCTTGTCGCCCTCAGGCCCTTTGCAAGTGGTTGTGGCGATAGATGAAAAGAACCTGCATGTGTTGCGCCTGGGTCAATCGGCCTTGGTTTCAGCTGACGCTTATCCCTTACAAAGGGTGCCCGCCAAACTGGCCTACATCAATCCTGCGATCAATCCGCAGACCGGTGCCGTGGAGGTTAAGTTGGACGTTGAGTCGCCCCCCGCACAATGGATGCAAGACATGACGGTGTCCGTGGACATTCAAGTCAATCGGCGCGATCAGGCCTTGGTCATTCCATTGCACAGCGTGCACGACAAGGACAAGGCCGCACCCTGGGTATTGCACGTTGTCAACGGCCAAGCTCAGCAGCAGCAAGTGGTGCTGGGACTGCAGAGCGCGGGGTATGCCGTCGTCTTGCAAGGTCTGCAACCAGGCGATGAATTGATTCCGTTGACGGTGGATATTCAGCCCGGTGGTCGGGTGCGTACCCCACCGCATTGAGATACCGCATGTTCAATGTTTGGTTGCCTTTTGAATGGATTGTGGCGCTGCGTTTTTTGCGGGAAGGCCGATTGCAGACGATGTTCATCATCTCTGGCATTGCCATTGGTGTTGGGGTGATTGTGTTCATGTCTGCCTTGCTGGCAGGCTTGCAGGGCAACTTCATCACGCGTGTTTTATCTGCGCAAGCGCATATCCAATTGTTGTCACCTCAAGAGATCACACGTCCATTGCAAGAAGACATCGCCAACCGGTTGAACTTGCCATGGATTCAACCGCCTTTGCAACGCATGAAGTTGATTGACCAGTGGCCCTCTGTGGTGTCGCTGATCCAATCCATGCCTGAAGTGAAGGCGGTGACGCCTGTGGCGAGTGGCTCTGCTTTGGTGCTGCGAGGCAGTGCAAGTCGCGCAGTCAGTGTGGTCGGTGTTGAGCCTGAAATGTATGAACGGATTGTTGATTTGAATAGCAAGAT
>CANBWK010000176.1 GCA_947373105.1 Comamonadaceae bacterium
GCATGCGGATCAACAAACCATTAGCAGTTCACAAGTACGTGCCCGTGCTGAATGCGATGCCCAAGATGCTGACGGAGCTTTATACAAAACCAGAGTTGGGCTTCATTCACCACGAGATGTGGTTTTCTCGAACGATCATTTTGGTTCAATACTGGCGCTCAATGGAGCAACTCATTGATTACGCAAAGAACAAAGATTCGGCTCATTTGCCAGCTTGGCAAGCATTCAATAAAGCTGTTGGTACAGACGGTAGTGTTGGCGTATGGCACGAAACCTACAAAGCCAACCCAGGTACTTATGAGAACGTTTACGTGAACATGCCTGCCTTTGGTCTAGGGAAGGCCGGTCTGCTGGTTGAAGCAAAGGGGCATCTCAAATCAGCATCAGACAGGTTGAAAAGCTGAGAAACCTTGGGACGACTGACGGGTGCTGGCATCCTCAAGACTATTTTTTGGGTCCATGCTGGAGGGCAGGATCAATAAAAACAGCAAGGAATTGGTACGGTACAAATTCAGGTTTTGAACGCGCTAAGTCAAGAGGTTTTGAGCAGAAAGCCGTCTCAACAGTTCGATCACCCTTTAAAAGGGTGACTTTCTTCAAGATCGGGGAAAGCTTTAGAATAAAAACTCAATCAGATCAACAGCTTACAAATAGGCGTTTGAAGGATTGAAATATTGAAAGAAGTCACTGGCGGGCCACAAATGTTCGCAGCACCAACCAACTCTGGTGCTCACGCCCCTTAGTATTGGTGGCAACAGGGATTCGAAATCTTCCGTTTCTTGGTTCATTTCGGACTTTATGCCTAAAGGCGGCCGCGAAGACCCCGTGACGACGGTCACCGCTAGCGAGTGGCCTCGGACGCATCCACAAACAGAACGCTCACTTCGGCAACCAACCGCTCACCAGACATCAATCGGCCATACGCGAGCGTTTTGCGTCCATTCTCCTCGGCACGGTCCAAGAGCACGTGCAGCCATTCGCCACGCTCGGCGGTGCTTCGGTAATCGATGGTCATACGCGCAGTCAGTCGTCTTCGTCCGCCGGTGCGCGCAGAGAGCATGTAGCCCATCGCCACATCCAGCAGGGTCGCCGTAACACCCCCGTGCAGGCGACCACGGGCATTCAGATGCGTCGGGCCCACCAGTAATCCGATCTCGAGTTGCTCCCCTTCGCCATGGCTCATAAATCCGCCGAGCGCATCCAGCACGGGGCTGCTGCGCAAGATCGGACCGAACCCGGGTGGAACGGCTGAAATGGCATTCGTCATGAGAGACAAACCGAAACGGGTTTCAGGAAAGCTTGCTCAAACATTGGCCAGAGTGCCTCGGCAACCTCACGGCGAAAGGCGCCGGTATGTCCGATCCTGGCTAGACCCACATCATCCGGCTTCACCACCATGACGGTTGATGGCGCATTGGGCGTTGCGGCTAGCAGCTGACGCGTGCAGTTCTCAGTCATCGCGTCATCGTCGGTAAAGCTGAAGGCCTCGATACGAAAGCGTGCCGACTGCAGACTCGGCTGGACGAGATCTGGCTCGGCACCCCAAGCAAAGTCAGGATTTCTGCACCAGCGGGTCCACTGCCGCATGGCAGGTCCAGGCAAGTCGCCCACCATGCGCAGGGCCTTGCCCGGGAAATAACCCAGCAAGGGCGTGAGCAACGGGGCGGCCAGGTGAAGCATCAGGGGTGCCACACGGCGTGAAGGCGCTGCCCAGTCGCGCCAGTATCCCGACCCGGCCGCCACGGACACCAACGTTTCGATACGGGCCTGGGTGTCGGCATCCGTCATCACAGCGTGGTGAGCGCCCAAGCTGTGACCGATCAGGACGATTGAATCTTCATTGACCATATCCGACAAGGCTTGCACGGCGGCTGGAAAGTCCTGACGCGCCCAGGTTAGCATGTCAGCGTCCAAGCCCCGCAGAGAACGACGGTGTTCAGGCCTGCGCGAGGCACCCATGCCCCGCAGATCTAAGGTCATGACAAGATGCCCGCGCTGAGCGAGCCAGGTGGCGAAGGGCGCGTAAAAGCGCTGCGGTATGCCCAGGCCACCCGCGACCAGCACCGCGCGACGGTGCTGCGCCGTTGGCCGATACAGCACCCCTTGAAGATCCGTACCGTCAGCGGTCCGCAATTCGACCGGTTGGCTACCCGTGGCCTGAGGTGTCATTGGGGTTGCTCACGCTGCATGAAACCTTCCTGTTTGAGCACGGTCAGTATGGCGGCGCGCTGCGCCTCCGGCGCCCGGTAGTCTGGATGCGCGCGCAGAATCGCTGCCGCATTGGTCAAGCGTGTGAACGCGGCGAAGTGCCGCTCGGCTTCGTCCAACTCCGGCTTGTTCAGGGCCACCACAGCGCCGCTGTCGGGTTCGCGCACCTTTGCTAAGTGACGAACAGCTGGCAGTTGCCGTTCGCAGCGGCAAGCCGCCTCGGTGTTGGCCAGACCGCAAGCCTTACTAATGAACGCATCCAGCCGCGAACGCCCACGTGACAGTCTCTGACGGTAGGCCTCGGGGGAGATTCCTATCACCGCCGCAGCCTCGCGCGAGTCAAGGTCAAAGACGGTGTCGATCACATAGGCCAGACGCTGTTCCCGGTCTAGTGCCATCAGCATCGACTGCGTACAGGCCAGGGCGACTTGTCGCGCCTCGAGCTTGTCTTGCGGGCTCAAAGGGCCGGGCTCGCCTCTGTCGTGAGCCAGTCTTGCGGCGAACTCCAGACCCTGTCCGAGATGTTCGGCGATTCCATCGAGCGAGACCTCCGGTGACTCAGCCTTGCGCGTTCGAGCCGTCATCAAGTGGTTGTATGCCACGCGCCATACCCAGGTCGCAAAGGCCGACTCAGCACGAAACCCAGACAGGTGCGTGACGACTTTCAGGAGGATTTCCTGCGTGGCATCAGCCGCGTCGTCGCGGTGGCCCAGCACATGCACGGCCAGCTTGTAGATGCCAGGCTGGATCGCCGTGATCAACGAGTCCACAGCCTCCAGGCTGCCCGCCAGCGCATCGCGCAGCGTCACAGGATCAGGTTCGCAGATCCTCATGATGGATTTACTCCCTTCACCCATGCCCCGCCCGCATCCTGGCCGGGCAGCAGGATGGGTGTATCGAACCACTCCAAACTCGCGGGCTGACCATATTCCTTCAGCACGCGGTCGCGCCAAGCCGGCGTGAACCAGGCGTTGGCACTAGCTTCATCTTTCCAAATGTAGATGCCACCGAATTTCCCGTCGGCGGTTGTGATGAAGTACTTGCGCAGAAGGCCGGGCACCTTCTGAAAACCGGGCACGGCTGCAGCAAAGCCTTGAGCCATCAGCTCTTTGCTGACGCCCGCCGGTGTAGGGATCTCGACCATCGTGGCAACAGCGGAACTGTTGGCGTTTGCCGGCGTGCCACCGGGCGTGTTGTCCAGGGCCAGCACCACCTCGACGGCCCGCACATTGGCCGCTACCCCGCGCTCCTGTTTAACCCGCTCGAACCACTGGGGTGTGAACCAGGCTCGAGCAGCGTCAAGATCCTTCCAGAGGTAGACCCCACCGTAGTGCCTGTCGGCTTTGGCAAAGGAGAAGGCCTTGAAGTTCAGTCCTGCAATCGCCTGGTACTGAGGGATG
The DNA here is from genome assembly GCA_947373105.1 of Comamonadaceae bacterium. Lineage (GTDB taxonomy): Bacteria > Pseudomonadota > Gammaproteobacteria > Burkholderiales > Burkholderiaceae_C > Limnohabitans_A. The sequence goes on from CANBWK010000176.1 coordinate 3,609, forward strand.
GTGTCGCGCATCTTGCTCGTTACGAAAAATTTCGGGGCATACCAGGGTGTCGGAACCTTCACGACAACTGCTACGGGTGAATTCCCCGAAAGACCAACCCCAAAATTCTGCTCAGCCATTGCTGGCTCGGTGAATGCCGACACTGCAGTTGCAACAGTGACCGCTGTTGTGAATGACCTGAAACCTGCCATGAAAGTCTCCTTTACGAAGGAGCCGGTATGGCTCCCTGAAGAATTAGACAAGGGAAGTTGAAGCTTTGTGACAGTTGCCTGGCCCCCTTGGTTTTCGGTCACAGCATTAGCTTCGATATCAAAGCAGGATGACCACCAACCCACCCCGCTGAGAAAAAATGCCCAGCCAACCGGTATGAACCTATATGAAACCACTGCATACAGGCATCAAGGAGCAAGTCCATGGCTACTAACAACACCTCATCTTCGAATCCACGGGTTGAAAACATGGGTGACGTGCTGGACGCCTTGTGCAGTGGCATCGCCAAAACCGCAGCCAACGAACCCAAGTTCGAGCCCAAACTGTTGGTTCCATCGGTGGAATGCGCAGTTCCAGAGGTCCCGGCCGAACCTGCCCGCCAACTCCTGACCGAAATAATGCTCGCCGATCGCTGGGTGTGTTCAGTCGCGCGACTTCAGCGCTGGCGCACAGTCGGCGAGGGCCCGCAGTACTTGAAGATCGTGGGGAAAGTTTTGTACCGGCTCAAAGACATTGAGGCCTATGAAGAAGCCTGTCTG
>CANBWK010000177.1 GCA_947373105.1 Comamonadaceae bacterium
TTGTCACACCCGGCTTGACCGGGTGCCCATGGGCCGTTGGGCCACCACGGGCATCGTGTATCCACTTCCACAGTTTGAGGTAACCGCTGAATTCGCTCTTGTCGTCGTCAAACTTGGCGTGTTGTTGGTCGGCTTGGGCTTGCGCTTCCATGGGGCGGTCGCGCACATCTTGCACGCTCATGGCACTGGCAATCACCAGCACTTCTTGCAGGGCGTTGCGGTGACGGGCTTCCAGAATCATGCGACCCACACGCGGGTCTAGCGGCAGGCGGGCGAGTTCTTGGCCGATTTGCGTCAGTTCGTTGTCGTCGTCCACCGCGCCCAATTCGGCCAGCAGTTGATAGCCATCGGTGATGGCGCGACGCGATGGTTCTTCGATGAACGGAAATTCTTCCACCACGCCCAGTCGCAGGCTCTTCATCCGCAAGATCACACCGGCCAGTGAGGAGCGCAAAATTTCGGGGTCTGTAAAGCGCGGACGGCCTGCAAAGTCTTTTTCGTCGTACAGGCGAATGCAAATGCCGTCGGCCACACGGCCGCAGCGGCCTGCGCGCTGGTTGGCGGCGGCTTGGCTGATGGGCTCGACCATCAACTGCTCGACCTTACTGCGCAGGCTGTAGCGCTTGACGCGGGCAGTGCCTGCATCAATCACATAGCGGATGCCGGGCACCGTGAGCGAGGTTTCAGCCACGTTGGTGGCCAACACGATGCGCCGGCCAGTGTGACCGTCAAAAATACGGTCTTGCTCGGCTTGCGACAAGCGGGCAAAGAGGGGCAGGACCTCGGCATTGCGCGTCCATGCGTTGTGCGAGAGGTGCTTGCGCAGGTGGTCGGCGGCTTCGCGGATTTCGCGCTCACCCGGCAAAAAGATCAGGATGTCGCCCCCTGCCCCGCCCAGCCAGAGTTCGTCCACGCCGTCGGCAATGGCGTTGTTCAGGTCGTACTCGCGTGATTCTTCAAACGGGCGCCAGCGCTGTTCGACGGGAAAGGTGCGGCCCGAAACCATGATGATGGGCGCGGGGCCGTTGCGCGAGGCAAAGTGCCTTGCAAAGCGGTCAGCGTCAATGGTGGCCGAGGTCACGACGACTTTCAAGTCGGGCCTGCGCGGCAATATTTGGCGCAGGTAGCCGAGCAAAAAGTCGATATTCAGGCTGCGTTCATGCGCCTCGTCGATGATGATGGTGTCGTAAGCCTGCAGCAGCGGGTCATTTTGCGTTTCGGCCAGCAAGATGCCGTCGGTCATCAGCTTGACGGAGGCGTCTTTGCTCAAGCGGTCTTGAAACCGCACCTTGAACCCGACCACCTCGCCTAACGGGGTTTTGAGTTCTTCGGCAATGCGTTTGGCCACCGAGCTGGCGGCAATGCGGCGCGGCTGGGTATGGCCTATCAAGCGGCCGCGCTCACCCGGCTTGGCGTTGATCTTGCCGCGTCCGAGGCTCAGCGCGATCTTGGGCAACTGCGTGGTTTTGCCCGAACCCGTCTCGCCACACACGATGATGACCTGGTGCTGCTCCATGGCCGTCATGATTTCCTCGCGGCGGGCAGAGACCGGCAGGCCTTCGGGGAAGTCGATTTGGAGAGGGATGGGGGTTGCAGACTCGGTCACGGGTTGGATTATCCCACGACACATATTCACGTGCTACACTTGTTTACGTGATCTTTATAGATGGAGATTTTTCATGACCAACCTGACCATTTCCCTTGACGAAAACCTGGTTAAACAGGCCCGAATCAAGGCCATTCAGGAAGGCACCTCGCTCAGCGCCAAGGTGCGCGAGCTGCTGTCTGTTTACGTGCGACAAGACATGCCCACCGCCCCACTGGTGATACCCAAGCTGCCGGTATCTAAATCCCGTGGAGGTCTGCACCCGGGCATCGACCCCAACAGCAACAGCGCCTTTTACGACGCTATGGACGTCGGCATGGACCTGAAAAACCTGTCATGACCCCAGACGTGAATGTATTGGTGTCGGCGTTTCGGCCAGACCACCCCCACCATCTGAGCGCCCGAGCCTGGCTTGACGATGCGGTCGTTCAAGCTGCCAATGGTCGCAGCAGCCTCAGCTTGATGGGTACGGTGGTGACAGGCTTTTTGAGGACCACCACCCATCCCAAGATTTTTCTGGAAACAGATACCTTGCAAGATGTGAGTGACTTCATCGACAGCTTGCTCAGTTGCCCCGGCGTGCAGTTTCAGCCACAAGGCACCACCTGGCTCAACCTCAGGCAAGTGTGTCTAACGCAACAAGTCAGTGGCAATTTGGTCACCGATGCATGGATCGCCGCAACGGTGATGCAATCCGGTGAGACACTCTGCACATTCGACCGCGATTTTTCGCGTCTGTTACCCACAGATCAACTTCTTTTGCTCAAGCCCTGAACCCACTGCCACCGCCCATGTCCACTGTTTTCAATTTCACCTTCGTGCCCTGGTTCCGTTCAGTGGCGCCTTATATCCACATGCACCGGGGCAAGACCTTTGTGGTGGGCATCGCGGGCGAGGCCATTGCGGCGGGCAAGCTGCAAAACCTGGCGCAAGATTTGGCCTTGATTCAGAGCATGGGCGTCAAGATCGTGTTGGTGCACGGCTTTCGCCCTCAGGTGAACGAGCAGTTGGCGGCCAAGGGCCACACGCCCAAGTATTCGCATGGCATCCGCATCACAGATGAAATCGCGCTGGACTGCGCCCAAGAAGCTGCCGGGCAATTGCGTTACGAGATCGAAGCCGCCTTCAGCCAGGGCCTGCCCAACACGCCCATGGCGGGCTCCACGGTGCGGGTGATTTCAGGTAACTTCATCACGGCGCGCCCAGTGGGCATCGTGGACGGCGTGGACTTTATGCACTCGGGCCTGGTGCGCAAAGTGGACGTATTGGGCATCACCCGAACACTGGAAATGGGCGCCATGGTGTTGCTGTCACCGTTTGGTTTTTCGCCTACGGGAGAGGCTTTTAACCTGACCATGGAAGAAGTCGCTACCAGCGTGGCTACCGAGTTGCAGGCTGACAAGCTGATCTTTCTGACGGAAACACAAGGCGTTCGGGTGCAACCGAATGAACCGGCCAGCGATGACAACCCGATTGACACTGAGCTGCCCTTGGCTGTGGCCAAGCAATTGCTGGCATCCGCCCCCAGCCCAACGCAGCCGACCGATCTGGCGTTTTATTTGCAGCATTGCGTGAAGGCTTGCGAAGAAGGTGTGGAGCGCTCACACATCTTGCCGTTCTCGGTGGATGGCGCTTTGCTGCTGGAGATTTATGTGCACGACGGCATCGGTACGATGGTGGTCGATGAGAAGCTCGAAGAATTGCGCGAAGCCACCGCGGACGATGTGGGCGGCATTTTGCAATTGATCGAGCCCTTTGAAAATGACGGCACCTTGGTCAAGCGAAACCGCACCGAGATCGAGCGCGATGTGGACCACTACACCATCATCGACCACGACGGCGTGATCTTTGCCTGCGCAGCGCTCTACCCCTACCCCGAAGCCAAAACAGCCGAAATGGCAGCACTGACGGTGTCGCCTCAGTCGCAAGGCCAAGGCGACGGTGAAAAGATTTTGAAACGTGTGGAGCAGCGCGCCCGCGCCATGGGTTTGCAAAGCATTTTTGTGCTCACCACGCGCACCATGCATTGGTTTCTCAAGCGGGGCTTTGTGCAAATGGACCCCGACTGGTTACCCGAAGCGCGCAAACGCAAATACAACTGGGACCGCAAGAGCCAGGTGCTGGTCAAGAAGCTCTGAGACTTATCAACGAAGGCGAAATGCTTTAAAAGCTATTGCCAATCCCACCAAGGCGTAGCCCACAAAGCAGATGAATGACCAGTTGGCGATCGAGCCACCTAAGAAAGTCCAGTCCACCTTGGTGCAGTCTCCGCTGCCCTTGAAGATCATGGGCACCACACGGTTGATGGGGAAGTTTTCAACCATGCCATAAAAGTCGCGACCACAGGTCACGATCTCGGGCGGGTACCACTGCAACCAGCTTTGTCGGGCAGCCACAAATGCGCCAAAACCTGACGCCAGTGTGACCATGCCGGCAAACGCCATGAAGCCACCCATGCGTTTGACCCGCCAGCCTGCGAGAGCCAACACGGCCACACCGATCAAGGCGTAGCGTTGCACGATGCACATGGGGCATGGGTTCAAGCCCTCCACATGCTGCAGATACAGACCAAAGGCCAGCATGCCCACAGCGGACAAACCGATCAAGCCAAAGATTTGGCGAAAGGGGGGTGGTTTTAAAAACATGCGCAGAGTTTAACTTTCAGCGAAGGCTCGCTCGATCACAAAAGCACCGGGCT
>CANBWK010000178.1 GCA_947373105.1 Comamonadaceae bacterium
ATTGGCAAGAGCGGTTTGTACGCCATCCCTGGTTACAAGCCTTGATGCGCAAAGCCTTGTACCTGCAATTTGAATTACTCAACAGCGGTTTGCGCTTTCCCTTTTTTGTGAAACGCTTGCAAAAGCTTGGCCTTAAAAATTTAGAGCGAAGCGTGAAAGACCCGAGCCTTCGTGAAAGGCTTACCCCCAACTTCGCGTTGGGTTGCAAGCGCATTTTGTTGTCCAACACCTGGTACCGGACCTTGGCCCAAACACATGTCACCGTGATGGGTGGTGTTCGCGAAATACAAGGCAACCTGCTCATTGACAGTGAAGGCCGAAGCGCGCAAGTCGACGTCCTCATTTTTGCCACCGGCTTTGAGGTCGCTAACCCGCCCATTGCCGATGCCATTGTGGGCGCGTCCGGTCAAAAATTGACCGCTGTATGGCAAGGCTCTGCGCAAGCCTATTTGGGCACGATGCCGCCCGATTGCCCCAACCTGTTTTTGACTTTCGGACCCAACCTCTATACCTTTTCGTCGGCGTTTGTGATGATCGAAGCCCAACTTCAATTCATTCAGTCTGCATTGAAATTTGCACGTCAACACGCTTTATCGAGGATCGATGTCGACCCTGCGCGCCTGGCTCTTTACAACCAGCAGGTGCAAGACGCCTTGCAAAGCAGCGTTTGGAACAGCGGTTGTGCCAGCTACTTTTTGGACCGTAATGGGCGCAACAGCACCAATTGGCCTTGGACTACGATGTACATGCGTTGGCGATTGCGTCGCTTTCAGCCCACTGAGTTTGTCCTCACGAGGCAAGCGCATTTATCCAATACATGATCGGAACGTCATGAAGAAAAGCGTGCGCTATTTCATATCAGGTTTTGTTCTTTTTGGGCTGGCAATCCTCACAGCGTTTTGGTTCTGGCTCACCGCTCTGCCCCAAGCACGCGTATTCCCAACTCCACCTTTGTCACAATGGGCACCTGAAGGCGTTCGGGAGGCCGGGCCACCCGCTTCTGCGGTTTTTCCTGCACCCGATGCGTTTCACACCATGCATGTCAACACGGTCAACAGCGATGAAATTTGGACCGCTATTGCCCCTAGCTTTGAAGCCGATTGGGTTGCAGAAACCGGTTTTTACATTGCCGAAGGACCGACCTTTGACAACGCAGGCAATTTGTACTTTTCGCCCAGCTGGAGCCCCGAAGATGTGTCCCTGGTCGCGCTGGACCGCGTGACGGGCAAACGTCGTTGGAGCATCCCAGGCAAAGGCGCAGGCGCAGGTGCCCCGCTCGTACTGAACGATCCAGCGCACCCCGGACAGCAACTGATCTACCACAGCACCTACACCACGGCCATGGCATTGCGTCCTGACGGATCCACCGTCTGGAGTGTCCCAACGGGACTAAAACTGCCACCCGTTGTACCAGGCCAACGCTCGCAAACCCATATGTGGGGCATGAACTACATGCCAAAAGTAGACGCACTGGTGGCCGTCAGTATGGACGGTTGGGTCACTCTATTTGACCGTAAAACCGGCGCACCTTTGTTGACCCAGCCCTTTCAGTTACCCGGTGCACCCGCAGCACGAATCGAGGCGCGTATTCCGACATTTTTGGCCCGCTTGGCCAACCGCGAAACGGCTGCAGCTTTTGGCAACACCGATGACGGACTGGGTCTCTTTGACACTATTCTTGACGTCATTTACGGCAATGGCGTGAATGTGGCCAATTACTATGCAGTCGATCCGAGCGATGACAGCATCGTCATAGCGGCCACAGCACCCGATGCGCAGGATGGCAAAACCGATGGGGTATCGGCTAACGGCGCACTGTACAGATTGCGCCTGCAATCCTCTGCCAACGGACAACGCAGTTTGCAGATTTCCAATCAATTTTATTTTTCCGGCGGCACTGGCTCCACGCCCACGCTGTCGGCCAACGGTCGTTATGTGGTCGTGTCGGATGACAACGGTAATGTCATCACACTGGACCGCCACTTCAAGGAGTTGTGGCGCTTGAATGTCGGCGATCAAGTGGCTGCCTCCGTGGCGGTGGCCGCCGATGGCAATGAGATGTTTGCCGTCACCAAATCCGATATTTTCAAGCTGCACAATGCGGGCACATCAGGCCGCATTGTCTGGCGGGCCCAGCTCGACGCCTATCCGGGCTTTAGCAATTTCAACGCGCTAACCCCCACCATCGTGGCCAATGGCGTGGTCGTCAGCTTGGGGGCGGGTCGGCAACTGGGCCAATCACAAATCGGCACGCAATTCGGCATGGGGCTGCTCGACCGCCAAACCGGGCAATTACGCTGGTTTGCACAAGGGCGCGAAGAATCCATTGCCGTCACCAGCATCGGCCCGGATGGTTCGATTTATGTGGCGCATTCTCCGGTCCGCCGAGCTGTGGCAAGAGGTGTGATGGGCGACAAAATTGCGCCCTTGGTGGGTGGCATACAGCGTTACCGCCCCACCCGCTTCGACTTGCTGGCCCGAGATGCCTCTTGCGCCGCAGCACGATTGGCCCAACGCTGGCAAGCGACGGGCCTTGAACATGCAGCATCACGCCGGGACGACGAAGCGCAAATCCAAATGCTACTGAAGCAGGCCCGCGAAGCCACCACGCGTGCGCTGCAACGCGGTGAAATTTCAACGCCGCTGCATGCAACTCAACAAACCCTTTTTGGGAAAGCCCTTGCGAGCGGGCCTTTTGCTGCCACACATCAGCAAGCCACCCAGTCACTGTGCCAGGCAGCGCAATAAGTTAAGGCAATAAGAGGGTGGGGCCTTAAGCCCGTTCCTGATCAATCCAGCTTGATGTCGGCCTTGGTGATGATGGCGCCCCATTTGCGGGACTCGCTGTCAATGAAGGTCTTGAATTTGGCCGCTGTGCCGCCGCCGATGATCAGACCCTGCTTGGCCATGTTCTGTTTGAAAGCAGCATCGTTCATGGCCGCATTCACATCGGCATTGATGCGGTTGACCACATCCACCGGCGTGCCAGCCGGCGCAAACAAACCATTCCAGGCCAAGGCATCAAAACCCGCAAAGCCTGACTCGGCCACCGTCAACAATTCAGGCCGCGAAGGCAGGCGCTGCGGACTGGTGACTGCAATCAATTTCAGACGCCCACCTTGAACAAGTGACAACAAAGCAGGCTCGACCGCCAGCAAGGCTTGCGTTTCACCTTGCGCAACCGACAAGGCGGCCGGTGGTGAACCGCTGAAAGGCACATGGGTGGCCTCAAAACCCGCGGTGGTTTTGAGCAACTCCATGGACAGATGCGAAGAGCTGCCCAAGCCCACCGAGGCATAACTTACTTTGTTGCCCTGCGACTTGGCCCAGGCCACAAATTCACGAAAATTATTGGCCGGGTGGTTGGCGGGCACGGCCAACACATTGGGTTGCGAAGTGGTCAACACAATGGGCAACAAGTCCTTGGTGGGGTCATAAGTCATCTTCTTGAACATGAAGGGGCCAAACGCAATCGGGCCATTGAAGCCGATGCCCAGCGTGTAGCCATCGGGCGCGGCCTTGGCCACCGCGTCCATGCCAATCGTACCGCCCGCGCCAGGCTTGTTTTCAACCACCAAAGGCTGACCCCACTTGGCCTTTAAGGGCTCACCCAAGCTGCGCACTATCACATCCAAAGAACTACCGGCCGGCGCAGGCACGACGACGCGAACGGGTTTGTCGGGCCATTCAGCATGGACAGAAAGCGGCACCAGCGCCAAAGCAGCGCAGGCAGTGACCTATGCCTGGGTGAAAAAACGTTTAGCAGGTGAGTGGATCATGGACAAGTCCTTCAGCAATGAGTGCAGGTTATAGCGTTGCCATCATACCCATCAGGCCGCTTGACGCGCTTTACCCTGCCAACCAATGTACAAGCCTGCCCCGATCACGATCGCGCACCCCAGCAGCATGGGCAGATCGGGGCGCTCGCCAAAAACAAACACGCCCAGAGAAACACCAAACAGCAAACGGGTGTACCGGAACGGCGTCACTGCAGCAAGGGTACCCGTGCGCATGGCCGTGACCAGCGCGATATACGCCAAAACACTGGCCGCCAAGGCCACAACCAAATTCACCAATTGGTCTTGGGTCAACATCACAAACGCTTGAGCGTCCCACACGGCAAAGCTGGCCCCTGCCAGCAGCATGGTTGAAAAGCCGTAAAAACCAAGCGCCTCCATGGTTACCGTCATGGCCGTTGCCCGCGTGGCCAAGTCCCGCCCAACAAAGCCCACCGTGCCAATCACCGCCAACAACGATAAGAATGA
>CANBWK010000179.1 GCA_947373105.1 Comamonadaceae bacterium
CGCGTTGTCGTCCTGCGGGTAGATGTGCCAGATAAAGGGTTGGCCCGCCCACAGGGCGCGTACCAGGGAGTCTTCGCCGCGCACAAAGTTGAGGTCGCAGGCCCAGAGCATTTCGTCAAAGCCGTTTTGGTCTGTGTAGGGCAGGGCGCACCAGTTGGGGTGCACGGCCATGCTCGCCAGCGCTTGCTGCACCGCCGACAGCGGGCGGCCGGGGGTGACGAGTAATTGGTGAGGTGTTCCTACCAGTTGGGTCAGCAGTTGGGGCAGGGCGGCGGGTTCATAGCAGAACAGGCTGATGAGCAGGCCATTCGGCGCCAAGTTCGGGGCGTGTTGTTGGCGCCAAGCCTTGCGGTCAAAAGCGTGTTGCTGCTCCATTAGGTCGGCTTCGCGCAGCAGACCGCCCGTGCCTTCTGTGAAGCCGGGGTAAAAAAAGTGCTGGGTCCAGCCATTGGCCGGGCCGCTCATCACCGGTGAGGGCAGGCCGTGCGTGCGGGGCACCCAGTCTTCGGCGCTCAGGTATTCGAGGTTGATCCACGCCGGTTGTTTGGCGCGTGCGGCCACAGCATGCTCTACAAAATGGGCCACAAAGGCTTCGGGCATCCGGCAGCCAAAGGCTTCGATCCACACATCGGCGGGCGCTAAATCTGTCAGCGCAGGTGGGTCAACGGCCTGAGCCCAGGTGCGAACTTCAACACCCTGAACCTGCCCGTAGGCCGTTTCGGGGGCCATCCAGCTCAGGGCCGAGGCGTCATCCACCCACAAGCGCACGGCATGTCCCTGTGACTGCAACTGACGCGTCAAGCGCCAGCAGACCCCCAGGTCGCCGTGGTTGTCGATCACAGTGCAAAAAATGTCCCAACGCATGGGCGGTATTGTGGCCTGAGTTGTTTCACAATAGCGGCCATGTCTGTGCACTCTGATCAATTGTTATCTGAAGTCGCTGCCCTGCCGGGTTTGCCGGGGGTCTACCGTTACTTTGATGCCGAGGGCCAGGTGCTCTATGTGGGCAAGGCGCGGCATTTGAAAAAGCGCGTTTCAAGCTATTTCCAGAAGGACCATGGCGGCACCCGCATCGGGCACATGGTCAGCAAAATCGTGCGCATGGAGACGACGGTTGTTCGTTCTGAAGCCGAGGCCTTGCTGCTTGAAAATAACCTGATCAAGACTTTGAACCCCAAGTTCAATATTTTGTTCAGGGACGATAAAAGTTACCCCTACCTCAAGATGACCGGTACCGTGCCGGAGGCAGCATTGAAGCCCTCAGGCAAGCGCGAAGGGGGCGCCTCACCCTTGGTGTTTTCTCGGGTGGCGTATTACCGGGGTGCGGTTGAAAAAAAGCACCATTATTTTGGACCTTTCCCTAGTGCTTGGGCAGTCAAAGAGTCCATTCAGTTGCTGCAAAAAGTCTTTCGTCTGCGGACCTGTGAAGACACCGTGTTTGCCAACCGCACAAGGCCTTGTTTGTTGTTTCAAATCAAGCGCTGCTCAGGGCCTTGCGTGAACATGATCAGCCCGGAAAACTATGCCCACGATGTGGGCAATGCAGAAAAATTCTTACGGGGTGAAACCCAAATGGTGCTGAAAGAACTGGAGGCGCGGATGATGGCGCATGCCGATCGTTTGGAGTTTGAGTTGGCGGCTGAAGCGCGCAACCAGATGACGGCTTTGTCCAGGGTGCTGCACCAACAGTCGGTGGACACCACCACAGACACAGATGTCGATATTTTGGCGGTCAAAGTGCTGGGCGGGCGGGCCTGCGTGAACTTGGCGATGGTGCGCGGTGGCCGGCACTTGGGTGACCGACCTTATTTTCCGACCCACGTCGAAGACGCGCATGCGATTTCTTCCCTCATGCCAGAAAACGATGATGTTGAATTGACAGAAAAATCGGCCGAAGCGCCAGACGAAATCTCACGCGCCAAGGCGGTGGAAATTCATGTGCTGGAAGCCTTTATTGCCCAACATTACTTAGGCGTCCCGGTGCCGCCCGCCCTGATCACCAGCGAAGCTGTGAACAAGCATTTGATCGAAGCGCTCTCTTTGCAAAGTGGTGTCAAGGTATCTGCCGTGCACAACCCGCGTGAGCAGAGACGAGCTTGGCTGGAGATGGCCGAAAAAAATGCAGCGATCCAATTGGCCCGGTTACTGGCCGAAGAAGGCTCGCAACAGGCGCGGACACGCGCTTTGGTGGAGGCCTTGGACCTGGCCCCCGACGACATGGACGATTTGCGCATGGAATGTTTTGACATTTCGCACACGGCGGGCGAAGCCACCCAGGCCTCTTGTGTCGTGTTTCAAAACCACAAAATGCAAAATAGCGAGTACCGCCGCTACAAGATCGAGGGCATCACCCCCGGAGACGATTACGCGGCCATGCGCCAGGTGCTCACCCGACGATACGGCAAATTGGCCGAGGCGATTCGCGATGGAGAGTCCCATGTGCGGATGCCGGAGCTTGTATTGATTGACGGTGGCAAAGGCCAAGTCTCCATGGCCCGTGAAGTGTTTGAGTCCTTGGGGTTGGACTTGTCCCTGATCGTGGGCGTTGAAAAGGGCGAAGGACGCAAGGTCGGCTTGGAAGAATTGGTGTTTGCCGATGGCCGGGAAAAGGTCTATTTGGGCAAAGATTCAGCCGCCTTGATGCTGGTTGCCCAAGTGCGTGATGAAGCGCACCGCTTTGCCATCACGGGCATGCGTGCCCAACGTGCACGGGTGCGGGTAGGCGGCAGCCGGATTGAAGAAATTGCCGGTATTGGCCCCAAAAAGCGAGCACGATTGCTGCAACGTTTTGGTGGGGCCAAAGGGGTTGAGGACGCGAGCGTGGAAGACTTGATGTCTGTAGAAGGTATTTCACATGAGCTCGCAGAGACAATTTACAACGCCCTGCACTGAACCCTCAGCCCCTGGCCGTGCCACAATAAGCGAACATGTTCTACACCATTCCCACCCTCATGACTTTGGCGCGTATTGTGGCCATTCCATTGATAGTGGGGGTGTATTACTTGCCCATTTCGCCAGAAACCCGCAATCTCGTAGCCACCAGCATGTTTGTGGTGTTCGCCATCACCGATTGGTTGGATGGATATTTGGCTCGCAAGTTAAACCAAGCCTCCGCCTTCGGTGCGTTTTTGGACCCGGTGGCCGACAAGTTTCTGGTCTGCGCCGCTTTGCTCATGTTGGTGGAAATGCACCGGGTGCATGTTCTTGTCGCGTTGGTCATCATTGGACGAGAAATTGCCATATCTGCACTGCGCGAATGGATGGCGCAATTGGGTGCTGGCAAAAGCGTGGCCGTTCACATGGTGGGCAAGCTCAAAACCACGGTGCAGATGGTGGCCATTCCGTTTTTGTTGTTTGATGGCCTGCTGTTTAACTTGATCGATACCCGCCAATGGGGTGAGATCCTGATCATGATTGCCACCGTGCTGACCATTTGGTCTATGGTTTATTACATTCGCAAAGCGCTGCCCGAAATTCGTGCCCGTGTGAAATGAACGAACTCCAAGCCCGAAGCACTTGGGTGCGTGCCATGCCTGCTGTGTTTGTGCTCATCTGGAGCACCGGCTTTATTGTTGCGCGGTTTGGCATGCCGCATTCGCCCCCTTTCAGTTTTTTATTCGTCCGGTACGTCTTGTCCATAGCCTGTTTTGTCCCTTGGATTGTGTGGGCCAAAGTACCTTGGCCCCAAAACAGGACGCAATGGTTGCATCTGTCTGTGACGGGCATCTTGATGCATGCGGGGTATTTGGGGGGCGTGTGGGCGGCTGTCAAAGCCGGCATGGGGTCCGGTCTGTCTGCGTTGATCGTTGGACTTCAGCCTGTGATAACGGCCATTTGGCTTTCGGCCATGCAGGCCAGGTCAGATCGCTCAACCCTTGAAACCCCTGGCGCTCCGGTCATCAGTGCCGTGACACCGCGTCAATGGCTGGGTTTGGCATTGGGCTTTGCCGGTTTATTGATGGTCGTCTGGCGCAAACTGACCCAAGGCAGCGCGATGGACCATGTCAACACGTTGAATAGCAGTTTTGCCGTGTTGGCCTTGCTGTGCATCACGGCGGGGACCTTGTATCAAAAGCGCTATGTGCAGCCCTGCGATGTGCGAAGCGCCAACACGGTGCAACTGTTGGCCGCAGCCTGTGTGACGCTGCCACTGGCGTGTCTGGA
>CANBWK010000180.1 GCA_947373105.1 Comamonadaceae bacterium
CGCGACATTTGAGTCACTGAAGCCCAAAAGTCAAACAGCCGCTTCAGATCGAAATCAGCAATTCAACTTTGGCTGATGTATGTCCGACTAAAGGGTGAAGTCACCTCAGACAGTACTTCGAACAAACTCAAAAAAACACGGGGGTGCTGGCTCAATGTTGATGACTTCAAAGAGCTGCCGTGCTGGCAAAAGAATCAACATTGAAATCAATCCTGACCGCCAACCCAGTAGTTGTGCGGCTTGCAGGATGACAGACCAAATAGAATTCCCACCGTGGGAATACTATTTGCTAAAAATAAGCAAAAAGCCCGGAAGACCGGGCTAAGTGCTTGATTCATATGGGGTGGCTGATGGGGCTCGAACCCACGACAACAGGAATCACAATCCTGGACTCTACCAACTGAGCTACAGCCACCGTAGGGGGAAATTATAACTCAGTGGATCACGAATTTTTCGACACAATCTCTGTTTTGCCCGTCGCTTTGTTGGGCTTGGGCACCAATATTTCAACCTTCAGTAACTGCTTTAATTGTGCAATGTAGGCCTGCGCCTCAGCTGCGGCCCACAGTTGCGTGTATTGCTGCTGGGCTTGTTGCGCTTTTTCTTTGCTGTCGAGTTCGCGGGCCAGCACTTTGTTGACACGAATCACGGCATAGCCTTGGTCACCCAAGTCAACCCCTGTCCAAGCCGGTAAAGTGGCCGTGTTAATGCGCAAAGCGGCATCTACCAGCGAAGGTAATTGGTTCTGAGCTTGGTCACGCGAAAGTACCATCGATGTACCCAGATGGGCGCCGTCGGCATTGGCTTTCCACGCAGTCAAGCGGGCCTTGCCTTGTTCTCTTGCCATGGCTGATGCGCGCTCTTGCTCCAACTGCTTGCGCACCTGGTCTTTCACATCGGCCAATGGCCGTGTCGCTGCGGGCGTGTAGCTGACAACGTGACCTGCAACCAGCGTGCTGGGTGCAATTTCAACAGCTTCGGTATTGCGGTGCTTTTGGGTTGCGTCTTCAGAAAAAAGTGCTTGCAGAAACTTGGGGTTGGCCAAGGGGCCTTTGCTGCCTTGACTTGGCAAGCGGGTCACTTGCGATGCTTTTTGTACCGTCAACTTCAAGCGCTCAGCCACAGGCTTGAGGCTTTCTGCTTGCTCGTAAACACCGTTGGTAAAGGTTTCGGCCAGCTCAGCAAACTTACGCTGGGCTTGTTGTTTTTTAAGATCAGCTTCCATCTCGGGGCGCATCTCTTCGAAACTCTTGGTCTTGGGCGTTTTGATGTCGGTCAGCAAGATGATGTGGTACCCAAAGTCAGATTCGACAACTTCGCTAATTTCAGACTTTTTGAGCGCAAAGGCAGCGTCCTCAAAGGGCTTGACCATGGCGCCGCGAGGGAAAAACTCAAGGTCTCCCCCTTTGCTGGCTGAACCAGGATCTTGCGAATTTTGTTTGGCCAACTCGGCAAAAGCAGCAGGCTTCTTGCGCACTTCGGCCAATAGTTCTTGGGCTTTGGTTTTGGCTTTTTGTTTGTCCGCTGCGGAGGCGTCTTTCGCTGCATTAATCAAAATGTGGCTGGCACGGCGCTCTTCTTTGGCTGCCATTTTTTGGACGTTTTGCTCGTAATAGGTTTTAAGGTCAGCCTCGTTGACGGTGATGTTTTGACGCACAGCCTCGACATCAAGCACCAGGTATTCGATATCGGCTGACTCTTGTGACTTGAAGCTTGCCGCATTGCTTTGGTAATAAGCTTTTACATCATCTTCAGAAACTTGGACTTTGCTCAAGAATTCTGCCGGGGTGAAGCGTTGAATCTGAACATCCCGGCGCTGGAAATAGGCATTCAATGCTGCATCGGTTTGAGCCTGAGAAGTGAAGGCTGAACTCTGCAGCCCCTGCATGACTTGTCGGGTCGACAAGTCATTGCGGACCTGGGCTTCAAACATTTCAGGAGACATGCCTTGGCTGCCCACCAATTGGCGATAACGCTCCATGTCAAGCTTGCCATCGGGGCCACGCAAAGAAAGAATGGCTGGATTTTGCTGCAACTCACGCGCCAAACGGGCATCACTGGTGGTCAGTTGGAGTTTCTTGGCAGCAGCCACCAACACCTGCTCTCGCACCATGCGGTCCAAGGTGGCATAGCGGGCTTCTGGCGAGTCAAACAATTTGGTGTCGACGTTGGGCATCTGCGCCCGAATACGTTCGATTTCCCGCTTGTGGGCATTGTCCCAATCCGACTGGTTGATTTTGTTGCCATCCACATGGGCAACCACCGCACCTTGATCTTTGAAGCGGCTGTAGCCGTCCATGCCAAACATCACAAATGAAGGAATGATGAGCAGGAACAAAAGTCCCATCATCATCTTGGTGTTGTTGCGAACAAAATCAAACATGCGCGAACTCTCTGAGAGAAAAACTCATTGCAAAAAAAATGGCGAACACTCTGTTCGCCATTGTCGTTGGTGGTGGGCGCTGACGGTCTCGAACCGCCGACCTACTCCGTGTAAAGGAGCCGCTCTACCAACTGAGCTAAGCGCCCCACCTGAACACTGTATCAGTTCAAAGCGTCTTTCAACGCTTTGCCCGGACGGAATTTTGGAACTTTGGCAGACTTGATTTTAATCGCAGCGCCAGTACGCGGGTTGCGACCCGCGCGAGCAGCCCTTTTGGTCACAGCAAAAGAGCCAAAACCAACCAAGGAAACAGTACCGCCTTTTTTCAAGGTTGTTCGCACGCCACCGATGACTGCTTCAAGGGCACGGCCTGCTGCTGCTTTTGAAATATCTGCCTGCTTGGCAATGTGCTCAATCAATTCTGTTTTATTCATGAGGTGACTCTGTAAAAAGTGACGCGGCTCGAATTCTATGCCCAAACCAAGCGCATTGCGCGGAGTCCATCAAAAAATTCCAGACTCCAGACAAACTTGGTCAGCCATTCCCTTCAAAGAGCGTCAGCTATAGCTTGCCCCACATCGCGCGTCGAGGCTGTGCCACCGATATCAGGGGTGCGTGGTGCCCCGCTTTGAGGGTGCAACACTTTTTCGATGGCGCCCAAGACGGCGTCATGGGCTTGTTTGTAACCCAAAAATTCCAGCATCATGGCGCCACACCAGATCTGACCAATAGGGTTGGCGATTTGTTTGCCAGCAATATCTGGTGCGGAGCCATGCACCGGCTCAAACAAGGAAGGCATCAATCGCGTGGGATTGAGGTTGGCACTGGGCGCAATGCCAATGGTGCCCGTGCAGGCAGGACCCAAGTCGCTCAAGATGTCGCCAAACAAGTTACTGGCAACGACCACGTCAAAAAAGTCAGGGCGCTGCACAAAGTGAGCGGTCAAGATGTCGATGTGGAACTTGTCGACATTCACACCGGGGTAGTTCTTGGCCATTTCGACCACACGCTCGTCCCAGTAAGGCATCGTGATGGCGATGCCATTGGATTTAGTGGCGCTCGTCAGGTGTTTTTTGGGCCGAGATTGCGCCAACTCGAAAGCAAACTTCAAAACGCGGTCAACACCAATGCGGGACATCACCGTTTCTTGCATGACGATTTCGCGCTCGGTGCCAGGGTACATGCGCCCGCCAATGCTGGAGTACTCGCCTTCGGTGTTTTCACGCACGATGTACATGTCGATCTCACCAGGCAGGCGGGGCGATCCGTCACGGCGCACCACGGGCGCGATGATGCCGGGCATCAAACGGGCGGGACGCAAGTTGATGTACTGGTCAAACTCACGCCGGAACAACAACAAAGAGCCCCACAGTGAAACGTGGTCTGCAATTTTGTCAGGCCAACCTACGGCGCCAAAGTAAATGGCTTCGTGACCACCAATCTGGTCTTTCCAGTTGTCCGGGAGCATCTTGCCGTGCTTTTCGCAATAGTCCCAGCTGGAAAAGTCGAAATGATCGAAGTGCAAATCAATGCCGAATTTGCGGGCTGCCGCGTCCATGACGCGCAAGCCTTCGGGCATGACTTCTTTGCCAATACCGTCACCGGGGATCACTGCAATGCGGTGTTTTGTCATCAAAAATCCTTTATGAAAATGGGGGCTGCGGAGTAATCTTTATCACTTTGGGGTGCGCACGACTTGACTCACACCCAAGGCGGTGAGCGCAGTGCCCGCCAAAGTGATGGCCGTGATCGGTTC
>CANBWK010000181.1 GCA_947373105.1 Comamonadaceae bacterium
TCGATTTGAGTTTTAAGGACGCCAGCGTTCAGCTGTTGCGTTTGCTGCGGGTGAGGTCTACGCCCAATTGCTTGAGCTTGCGGTAAAGGTGGGTTCGCTCCAAGCCTGTCTTTTCTGCCACTCGGGTCATGGAGCCGCTTTCATGCGTCAGGTGGAATTCAAAATAGGCTTTTTCGAAAGCGTCTCGTGCATCACGCAAAGGTCGGTCGAGATCGAACATTTGCGAGACTTGCGGACCACTGTGCGCCTCAGACGCGGTTGGTGTTGAAATTGCCGCAGCTGCAGCTAAAACAGGGGCACGAGCAGCCGCTTGGTGTGCAGCCACCGCCTGACGCACTTGCTCTCTCGCCAAACCTTGCTCAACTGCTTTAAGCAGTTTTTGGAGGGTGATGGGTTTTTCCAAAAAAGCCTGCGCGCCTATGCGGATGGCGTCTACTGCGGTGTCAATGGTAGCGTGTCCACTCATCATGATGACGGGCATGGTGAGCAGTCCAGCGGCCGACCACTCTTTGAGCAAGGTCACGCCGTCGGTGTCGGGCATCCAGATGTCCAACAAAACCAGATCAGGACGGATACGGCCACGGATTTCACGGGCTTGGGATGCATTTTCCGCGAGCTCGACGGTATGCCCTTCATCGTTCAGAATTTCAGAGAGCAAGTCTCTGATTCCTAACTCGTCATCGACGACCAAAATGTTTGCCATGTTGCCTGTAACGCCTCGGGAAAAAATGTTTGCCTCAACCGAAAGGTCTTATGCGCCCTTGTGGATGCTGAATGATAACGATACTTGGGCCCCTTTGACGTGACCCTCCTCAATCAAATTACTCATGTCAAGCCGCGCACCGTGCTCATCGGCTATTTTTTTGACCACCGCCAGGCCTAAACCAGTGCCTTTCGCCTTGGTGGTGACGTAGGGTTCGATGGCGCGCTGAAGGATATTGGGGGCAAAACCGGGGCCGGCGTCTGTCACGGTGAGCCGCACCCGCTTGCGGGCTGGGCTCCATTGCGTGGCCAGTGTGACGTGAGGTTTTTGCACAAGCTCGGTTGTTTTTTCAGTTTGCACTTCGCATGCATCCTGTGCATTTTGCAGCAGGTTGTGCACCACCTGGCGCAGTTGCTGGGCATCACCTTGTATCAAGGGGCAGGCACTGTCCAACACCAGGTCAATCGGCACCCTGGAATGCCCCTCGACAGGCTCTTGGCTGTACAAACCCATCACCTCATGGACCAATGCATTGAGGTCCAGCGGTTGGAGCACAGCAGAGGGCAAGCGGGCGTAGTCGCGAAACTCATTGACCAAACGCTTCATGGCATCAACTTGGTCAACGATGGTTTTGACGGATTTGACCAAGATGGCTTGATCGGGCGCGTTGAGCTTGCCATCGAGTTTTCGCTCCAGCCGCTCTGCCGACAACTGAATGGGCGTGAGCGGATTTTTAATTTCATGTGCCAAACGTCGGGCGACTTCGCCCCAAGCTTGCGCGCGCTGGGCAGAAACAATTTCAGAAATGTCGTCAAACACAAGCAAGCGCATGCCGTCAGGCAAAATTGCGCCCCGTGCAATCAGCGTCACAGCTGTAGCGTCCAGGCCTTGTCCCGCGGCATGGACTTCGAATGATTTTTGCCAATGGTCTAGCTCGTGCGTGTCTTTGTCCGCGCCCAGCAACTCGAATTGCTCCTGTACGCCTGCGGCAAATGTTTGCATGGCGGGCATCGCCAACAAAAGGGTGTTTTCGTGGGCGGCCAAGGGGACCCGCAGTATGCGCGTGGCCCCCGGGTTGGACGATTGGATGCGCCCTCGCGGATCCAGCACGATCACGCCAGCGGTCAGGTTGTCCAGAATGGTCTGCAAATTGCCCCGTGCTGCATCCAGTTGAATCAGACTTCGCTCTACCGCTGTACGCGCATCTGACAACTGTTGCGTCATGTCGGCAAAGGAGCGCGTCAACCCGCCAAGCTCATCTTTGCCCTGCAAGGCCATTTTGGGGGTCAAATCGCCTGCCGCCACTTGGCGCATACCATGCGCCAGCAGCAACAGCGGTTGCGCCAATTGGTTGCCCAGCAACATGGCCAGCAGCACGGCACCCAATACAGCCAAAAACAAACTCAGCGTCAAGGTGCCGATGTACATGCGCCGCAAGCCATCACGCGCAAGCGCACGCTCTTGGTATTCGCGATTGGCCTCTTGCACATCCAGCGCATTCGCGACCAAGGTGGGCGGCAGCTCTTGGGTAATTTGCAGCACCCACGGATCGTCTCGCAAACTCAGGCTGGCTTGCGGAACCAAATTGAGCACCTTGATGCGACCTGATGCGGCGCCTGTGGAGTTGTCCTCCAGGCCCTCGACCACCTCCAGACTGAGTTTGCTGCGCACTTGTCTGATTTGTTCATTTGTAGGTCTGTCGGGTCGCAATTGAAAGCGGGACTGCCCTGCACTGGCGATCAATCGGCCTTTGGTCGACCACAAGACGGCGTCGTTCGCCCCCATTTGCTCACGTATACGCTCCAGCATCAAGCCCGCACTGGGCTCGGGAACATCCAACAATTGCAGCGAAGCTGACCGTGTTTGTTTGGCCAAGTCGGCGCTGAGTGTATCAATGGTGGCACGCCCTAAATTCAAACCGGCCGCCAAGGCGCCCTCCACTTTCACATCGAACCAACTTTCAATAGAGCGCGAGACGAATTGGTAGGACACCACGTAAATCAGGACCCCCGGCACCACGCCCACCAAGGCAAAAATAGCGGCCAACTTGACCAACAGTCTGGAGCCAAATTGGCCTCGTCGCACCCGCAGTATGAGTCGGACCAGTCCGGTCACAATGCCAATCAGCAGCAAGGCGGCAACGACCCAGTTCACGATGTACAAGCGGTCGTAATTCTGGTCGTAGAGCGCTCGGTTATTGGTCGCTTGCGTCAAAAGCAGCAAGAGCAGCACGCCGATCAGCACCATGACCACGGCGCCAGCGGCCATCAACCAACGGACACCCCGCGATGTCGATAATTGCCGCTGATCAGGCACTGATTGGGGACTGCTCATTTCAGCGGCCCAGCTCACTGGACAAACGAAGGGTACGGCTCAATGCCAAGTTCCAATCGGTTTGCCCGCCCGCAGTGATTTGGAAGGGTCTGGGCAATTGGGAGTTGTCCATCCTGAACTGGAAGTTCAGGGTATAGCGGGCGTCAGGATCAATGTCAGCCGCATCGGCTACTTTCCAGTTCAAGTTGCGTCGGATGGCAGACAAAGCTTCCGTCAAACTTTCAAATTGTTGCGACAAGTTTCCCGCATTGCCGCTGCCACCGATAGCCTCGCTTGAAATCGTCAAGCGCCAACGTCTGGTCAAAGGCTGAAAAGCCAATCGGTAATAACGGGCAACTGCAGACACGCGGCGGTCGGTCCAGTACCACCGGTCTCGCATGATCACGGCTTCCGAGACAAAATGCACAGCAACACCTTTGAGCAAGGCGTCTTCAACTGCAGGCCCCAGCTCCAAACGCACGTTGGTCGAAAGCACAATCGCACTTTCCATCCGTTCCACACGCAGTTCGGTTAACTCGAGTGCAGGGGTTTGCGCCCAAACATTTGAAAAAGCGAGCAGGCACAACACGCACAGCCTTGTCGAGCCGTGTGTCAGGCGCGCCAGTTGTTCAAGGACGCTTTTGCAGCAGTGCGTAATAAAACCCATCATGTTCACCCGCTTGATTGTCCTGGACTGCAGGGTTGATTTGGCGTTTTTGAGGTATCAAATGTCCAGGAGAGGTCAAGAAGACCGCATCAGTGTTGTGTTGAAGAAACGTTTGGATTTGCCCTTGCCCTTCTGCCAAGAATATAGAGCAAGTGCAGTACACCAGTTGCCCTCCCGGTTTGAGCAAGGACCACAAGGTTTGAAGTAATTGGGCTTGAATTTGGGCCAACTGGGCGATGTCACTTTCTCGTCTCAACCAACGCACATCGGGGTGACGTCGACCGATGCCAGAAGCGGTGCAGGGTGCGTCCAGCAAGATGGCGTCAAACATGGATTTGTCCCACCATGTTTCGGGCTTGCCCGCGTCGGCAGCAATCACCTGGGCTTTGAGCTTCAATCGGTCCAGATTTTGAATCACGCGCTCGCAACGAACAGG
>CANBWK010000182.1 GCA_947373105.1 Comamonadaceae bacterium
GGCAAAGTGCTGCAAGACCGCCACAGTCCCGACGGACTGCGTGACACCGACACCCCCTTGAGCCTGCGCCAAACCGAAGCGCTGATCCGCCGCTGGCATGGTGTGGACCGCCTGGGCTACGCCATCACGCCGCGCTTTGCGCCCACCAGTACCGATGCACAACTGCACGGCGCGGGCGAGATTGCGCAGCAGTTCCCCGACGTGTGGGTGCAGTCTCATGTGGCCGAAAACTTGGATGAAATTCGATGGGTGCACGACCTCTTTCCTGAGGCACGCAGTTATCTGGATGTTTACGATCGTGCGGGTCTGCTGCGCCAACGCTCGGTCTATGCGCACTGCATTCATCTGGACGAAACCGACCGCCGGCGCATGGCCGAGGTCGGCGCCACAGCTGCCGTCAGCCCCACCAGCAACCTGTTTCTGGGCAGCGGTTTTTTTGACTATGCCGCCTCAGACGCGGCTGGTTTGGGCTATGGCCTCGCCAGCGATGTGGGCGGGGGCACCAGCTTCAGCCCCTTTCACACCATGCATGCGGCCTACACCGTGGCCAGACAACGCTTAGAAGTGCGGGGCGTAGCCCGCCCCGGCATCAGCCTGGCGCCCGAACACCTGTGGTGGCAACACACGGCAGGTGCTGCCGCCGCACTGGACTTGAGCGGCAAAGTGGGCAACCTGCTGCCCGGCTGCGAAGCCGACTTTGTGGTGCTCAACCCCCAAGCCACACCCCTGCTGGCGCGTCGCACAGCGCAAACCGAAACTCTGGCCGAATGGCTGTTCGCCATGATCGTACTCGGGGATGAAAGGCTGATTACCCACACGGTGGTGCAGGGGCAACCCGTATGAACATGCCCCTTGTAGGTCGGTAGCTTCAGCTCCAACATAGGCCTGCGCAAAAGCATGCATCGTCGGAGCTAAAGCTTCGACCTACAAAGGAATGGATCAGCTTGCAAGACAATAGAGCATGACCGCAGACAACGAGCACCCCGTCATTGATCCCAACCAGGCCCAGCGCGAATCAGTGCGCCGGGGCATTGCACAATTCCAGCTGCGCTTGCAAACAGCGGGGCACCACTTCAGAGAACCGCCGCCTGAGCCCACCACATGCTGCGGGCGCGGCTGCAATGGCTGCGTGTGGGAGAGCTATGAAGCCGCGCTGATGTGGTGGTATGAGGAAGCGGGCAAGCTCTTGACCGTCACGCAAAAAAATCAGCGTGGACCAACAACGTTTGGGCAGCACCGCAATGACCACACTATCCGGTAACTCCAAGAGGGTCAGGCCTCGGCCAGTGCGCGCAAACCTTGTGGATTCAACAGCGCCAACACACGGCCACCGCCACTGATCAGGTTCATATTTCTCAAATGCCGCAGCACGCGTGAGAAGGTTTCTGGGGCAATCCCCAGTTGCGCTGCAATCAAGCGTTTACGTTGACTCAAGGTGACCACCATCGCGCCCAGATTGTCGGCAGGCCCGGCATGGCGCAGCAACCATTCGGCGCAACGGGCATCGGCGTCTTTGGCCAAGCGACTGACGGCCAATTGGGTTTGTTGGCGTTGGGCGCAAGCCAAATCGGTCAACAAGGATTTGACAGGTTCAATGACGGACTCCGCACTGGCGCGAAACTCCAACAAAGGCACCCATTGCAATTGCACCTCGGTTTCGCTGACCGCGTCCACCACGTGCGCAAGACCCAACAAGGACGATGCAGCCTCCAGCCAAAACGGCCCTTCCACCACACCCAATTGGTGCGACAAATGGTCCATATCGACCACGCCCAAGGTCACGCGACCGGTCATCAAATGCAAGGCATGCGACAAAGTTTGGCCGCGTCGAATCAACACGGTGCCCGCCTCTGCATGTGTGGCAAAGGCGCTTACATCGGTAAAAGAGGACATGGTCATGGGGCTGAATGTGCCAGACCTTGAAGGTCCGCACTTTGACACACATCAAAGTAGTCGCTCAAGGGTCCATGCCATGCCCACAATCAACGCCACACCGATGCACAGTTGTCTAAATCGCGTTTGATTCAGCGGATTCAATCGACTCACCAGCAACCACCCAAGCACACTCCAAGCCATTGCCACAAAGCATTGTCCTAACTCCACACCAAGGTTAAAACCCAGCAAACTCCACAACCGATGTGCGGGGTCCAAACCAATGCTCAGCAAACTCGATGCCAAGCCCAGTCCGTGCAACAAAGCACATCCAAAAACACACACCATCCGCCACAACATCGGCATGGTTTTTTGTCGGCCTTGCAAGCCCGCATCCATGCCTGCCATGATCACAATGGTGGCGGCGATGCTCGCCTCCACCCACTGAACACTGAACGGAATATGGCCCAGCAAGCCCCATGCAAGCGTGACGGCATGGCCTGCCGTGAAGGCACTGAGGAGGAAAAGAATGTGCCGCCATGTGCCTCCACCCAGCAAAACCACGGCCAAAAAAAGCAAATGATCCCAGCCCGTCAGGATGTGCAAAATGCCCAACTGCAGATAATCCATGACCACCTGCCAACCGCTGGGAAACAAGGCTTGTTCGGGTCGTTCCGGTGACAACATCAACAGTTGTTTGTGCGCCCCTTGGGTCACTGTGATGCTAAGCTGTTTTTCTGTTGCTTGCCGACCATACAGGCCCGCATGAAATACCAGACCCTGCAGGGTCTGGTGGTCATCAGTCCCCACGGCTTGGGCCAGAACAAATCTTGCCATGACCACCAACTGCGTGACGGGGTCATTGGGCATGTCGTCAGGCGGGGTGGGAATCAGCGTCACGCCCTGGATGGGCCTGGGGCCTTGTGCATCACGCAAACGCAATTGCTGACCCAATTGCGCATGGATTTGGGCCGCGTGCAAACCTAACTCTTGTGATGACCATGCGCCATCACCATCATCGTCAATGCCTTGAAAAGCCGATACGGGCAAGGAGACGACCATGTAAGCGCCGTCGCCTTGCAAATTGAGCGTGCCCTTTTGGGCCACCATCAAATGGGCTTGCGCACTGGCACTGAGCAGCCACAAGCTCAAAGCCAGCCAAGGCCCAAAAAGTTTCTTTGGAATCATCGGCTGGCACTGACCCAGCGCATCAAGGGAAGGAATTGGCCCACGATGCGGGAGACCCCTTCACACATCGCTGAATAAAGGGGTACGTCTTGGTGATGTAGTAGTGGTAAATGCCTTGCGGAAACTCGGGCGTCACACCGGTGCGGCCATTGCAATCGTCCAAATCACCCAGACCTGCAGCGTATTCCCAATCCTGCTGAAAATGGCCCATCGCAAACAGCGAAGTAGAAGGCCGGTTTGCATCGGGCGAAGTTTTGACGCGAAAGCTGCCCTTCATTTCTTTCAGTGCAGAAGCCGCATTGTTGGCCGTGCTGTAACCATAGTTGGCATAGATCGGGAACCCATCAGCAGCCCAACCCACCAGTGTCATGCTGGTGGTGCTGGCGGGGTTGAGCTTGGGAATCAAATTGGTAGGAATGCCGTGGTAGTGGTACTGACCATTGGGTTGTACGTGCGCGTTGTTCCCATCGGTGCCAAAGTCGAACTTCCATGGACTCGAAGCCGGATCAGCCATGGCCTCCATGCGCCATGCGCCATTCCCACCGGCATAGTCACAGCCTGAGGTGACCGAAGTGGCTGTGCTGGTGCAGGTGCCCGCAGTGGCCGGGTCCATCTTCACACTGTTGATGGCATACCCAGGCAATTTAACTAGCGTGCTGGCGCTATTGGCAACTGGGGACAAGGTCACACTGCCAGAAATCGACTGCGCCGACACCTTGGTTGCGAACTTACCGTCTGTCACCGCATGGTTGGGCACACCATTGCCCGCAAGCGTGCGTAAATTGTTCGCGCAGGTCCAGCTGTAATTGTAAGCCAAGGTGTCATTGACCATAGTGGACGGGCTGCCTGGAGCAGAATTTGTGTAAGACAAAGCTTGACGGTCACTGTTCAATACACTGCAAAGGACACCCGCCGTGGTCGTGGCCAAACTGCTGGTCGTCGGTGTCACACTGACTGCGCCAGACGCGGCGCTGGCGCCCGCAATGTTGCTGGCCGTGACGCTGCAGTTGTAAGCCATGCCATTGCTCAGA
>CANBWK010000183.1 GCA_947373105.1 Comamonadaceae bacterium
GTCGGCGCCGCGGTGCGGGCAGTCGCGGTCTATCAAACCCCAGCGGCTCTGTTCGTCTTTGAAAAGCACCAGGTCTTGTCCCATCAGGCGGACGGCCTTCATGGGGCGTTCCGCCATGCGCGGCTCCAAGAGGGGGTCAAACTCGTCCAGCAAGGCCACAGGTTGCCAGTACTGCCGCAACAAGGCGCCACATGGTGTGCCGGGCCCAATGCGGGTCAACAGTTCGTTTTGCTCTGCTTTCATGGAGATGCCCTCTGAATTTCAAAAACGGTATACCGAAATTTTGATTCAGTGTACAGTCAGGGGCATGAGTTTGCAAGAAACCGTTTTACTGCAGTTGCGCGAATGCATTTTGCGTGGTGAGTTCGAGCCTGGGCGCCGTTTGGCAGAGCAGCAAATTGCCGAGCTTCTGGGTTCATCGCGCACGCCCGTTCGCGCCGCGCTGGTCACCTTGGAGCAAGAGGGCCTTGTGCAAGCCAATGACACGGGTGGCTTTGTGGTGCGCCAGTTTTCGGTGCGCGAGGTGACCGATGCGATCGCGGTGCGTGGCCTCCTCGAAGGTATGGCGGTAAGACTGGTGGCCGAACACGGGCTCTCGCGGCAAGTGTCACTCGACTTGCAATCCTGCCTGGACGAAGGCGATGTGGCGCTGGCACCTAACCCTTTGTCGATGGACGACTATGCGCGCTACGTCAGCATGAACGATCGATTCCACGCCATCATTCTGGAAGCCAGCGGCAATCGGGCCTTGCAACGTGCGGTGGCGATGAATGACAAACTGCCTTTTGCGCCAGCCTCGGCCATGTTGCCCATGCAAGGCTCCATGGTGAAGGACCGTGACTGGATGCTGTATGCGCACCGACAACACCACATGCTGCTGGATGCAATGCGGCGGGGCGAAGGCGCACGTGCCCAAGCCTTGGCGCAAGAACATACCGAAGTGGCCCAAATGAACATGCGCCAAGCCCTAGAGCGACGCAGCGAAGCAGAGCAAGTGATGCCTGCGATGCGCTTGGTGGTCGGTCGTTAAAGCGGTGAGAAATACGCTCGCCAACTGTTGACAGTTGGCGGTCCCGTTCTATGATGCGCCCTTGTTTTCATTTCTCTCAAGGGATTCAACTGAATGACCGCACGCAATACCACTGTCAAAGCCGATGCCAATGCGCCCGCGGTGACCGCACTGCTGGCCAACTTTGTGGCCAGCCATCCTTCTCAAGGCTGGAGCGACGAGGTCGAGCAGCAAGCCCACCGCACCTTTGCCAACTGGGCTGGTTGCGCTGTTGGGCCCAGCACCCACGAAACCGTGGAAGCCGCTTTGGCTGCTGTCCAAGAGCTCGAACCTGCCCCTCAAGCCGCATTGCTTGGCCGCAGTGAGCGCGTCGACATGGCGAACGCGGCCATGCTCAACGGCATCAGCTCGCACACCTTTGACTTTGACGACACGCACCTGAAAACCATCATCCATCCCGCAGGGCCCGTGGCCTCGGCGGTATTGGCCTTGGGGGAACATCTGGGCGCCTCAGGTCGTCAAGTGATTGACGCCTTGGTGCTCGGCGTGGAGGTCTCCTGCCGCGTGGGCAATGCGGTCTACCCGCATCATTACGACCGTGGCTGGCACATCACCGGCTCCACCGGCATGCTGGGCAGTGCTGCTGCTTGTTCCCGTTTGCTGGGCTTGGATGCAGCGCATACGCAAATGGCTTTGGGCATTGCCGCTTCTCAGCCTGTCGGCTTGCGCGAACAGTTTGGCACCATGACCAAGCCTTTTCATCCCGGTGCGGCGGCCAAAGCCGGTTTGATGTCTGCGCTCATGGCGCGCCATGGCTTCACGTCTTCTCTTCGTGCGCTGGAGGCCCCTCGCGGTTTGATGCAAGTGTTTTCGGATAAAACCGATTGGACCGAGATCACCGAAAACCTCGGACAAAGTTGGGAGATCGCACTCAACACCTACAAGCCTTTTGCATGCGGCATCGTGATTCACCCCGCCATTGATGCGTGCGTGCAATTGCGCAACCAGCACAGCCTGACCCCTGACCAGATCACCCGCATCACCTTGCGCGCCCACCCGCTGGTGCAAGAGCTGACGGGCAAGAAAACCCCGAAAACGGGACTCGAAAGCAAGTTCAGCGTTTTTCATTCATGTGCTGTCGCGATCATGAAAGGTCAAGCCGGTGAGCATGAATATTCAGATGAGATGGTCTTGTCCCCCGCCACCATTGCATTGCGTGACCGTGTCGAGTTGATTGTGGACACCAAGATCCACGAAGCTTCTGTGGACGTGACGATTGAGACCACCGACGGACGCAGTCTGCACATCTACATCGAGCGTGCGATCGGCAGTTTGGAAAAGCCGATGACAGGCCCCTTGCTCAAAGCCAAATTTGTCGATCAAAGCGCGCCTGTCATTGGCCAAGCGCAGTCAGATACAGCTTGGGATTTGTGCATGAGTTTGGCCGCGCAGCCGGACTTGAAAGCCGTGTTGAAGAGCCTCACGCGTCAGGCTTGATGGCCGGATGGCGGCTAAGGCCGCCAATTTTTATGGGTCGATTGCTTGGAAAAATCATGAAAAAAAGTACACACCACGTCTGGTTGCCACTGCTTGTATTTTGCGTCGGGTGTGTTTCATCGATTGCGGCACTGGCGCAAGCGGCGGCTTATCCGGTCAACCGCGTCACCTTGGTCACCCACTCCAGTCCCGGTGGCGGCACCGATGTGTTTTTGCGTGACCTCATCAAGCAAATGAATGGCGTCTTGAAAACCAGCATGTCGGTGGAAAACATCCGCGGCGGCAGTGGTGCCACTGCCGTCTCAAATGTGGCCAAGGGTGCGCCTGATGGCTCAATTTTTTACGGCACTACCCCTACCTACATTCAGACCACACTCCTGTCCAAGCCGCCAGTGGGGTATGACGGCCTCGATCCGATGGTGATTGTGTTTCTTGACCCTGAGTTGATTTATACCCGCGCCGAGTCGCCTTTCAAATCCCTGAACGAGGTGATGGTGCATGCCAAAGCCAACCCCGGAAAATCGCGTTGGGGTGCCGCCAATCCGGCGTCGCTCGAGCGCATTGCCATGGAAAAGTTGGCGCGAGCCGCAGGTGTCAAAGTGCCGATCATCAGCCATGAGGGCGGCGGTGACTTGATGATCGGTGTGCTGAATGGCACCTACGACATGGGCGTGGGCGAATACCAAGAGTTGCAGGGCCAATTGGAGGCGGGCAAGATCCGATTGCTGGCCACGTTGTCAGACCAGCGTTTGCCTGGGTTGCCTAATTTGGCCACCGCCAAGGAACAGGGCTTGAATGTGGTGGTGCGCAAGTTCCGTGGACTGGCCTCACCCAAGGGCATGCCCGACACGATTGCCAAAACATGGGAAGACGCTGTCCGCAAAGTGGTGGCATCGCCTGCTTACAAAGCTGAATACACCAAAGACAATTTGGTGCCCATGGTGCTGGGCCGTGAAGCGGCCCGCAAGTTCACCGCCGATGTGGCCGCTGAAACAACGGCCAACTTCAAAGAAATGGGTTTGGTCAAATGAAAGATCGCACGGCTGATCGAATTTCCGGCGCATTGGGTGTGGCGCTGGCCACAGCGTATGTAATGCATGCCAATACCATTGAAGACAGTATGCTGGCCGATGCAGTGGGCGCCGCAGGTGTACCCATCGGGGTGGGCGTGATGCTGGCTTTGGCGTCGCTGGCGCTTTTGCTCAAAACTTTCCGATCAGCCCCTGATGGCCAATCGCAAGCAATGGAAGAGCCCGAATTAGAGGTGTTAAGGGGTGCCCAGCACCCGCATGCCATGGCCGCAGGCTTGCTGGCCATTTTGGCGGTCTATGTGGCCTTGTTGCCGGTGTTGGGCTATGTGCTTTCAATCGGCTTGCTCGTGGGTGCCGTGGCTTGGTTTGCCGGCGCCCGCCAGCTGCTCAGCGTGATCGCCTGCAT
>CANBWK010000184.1 GCA_947373105.1 Comamonadaceae bacterium
TACATTGGCGACGACTCGCTGCTGGTCTCGGTCTGGCGCACCTTGACGGCTGATGGCATTGATGCGGTGGTGCATTGTGGCGAGCCGCAAACCGCGCAGGGGCGCGACCGCAGGGCATGGGCGCATGATTTGCGCGAAGAAGTGATTCGCTTGAACGCGGCTGAAAAAGGGATATAGATCACTCCGAAAGCAGTTAGCAAGCCGAAGTGTTGGTTTTGACCCCGCGCAAGGCGAGGGTGTTTGTCGAGGGCTGAACGGCGCACAGGCAAATCATTAAGATGCTGAAATTCAAAAGGATTCATTCATGAAACGTATCGTGTGTCTGATCGTCAGCCTGTTGTTTTGTACCTTGTCATGGTCGCAGATCAAGGTGGTGTACCACCTGGTCGAAGGCATCCCGCAGGCCTCGCGTGCGATAGGCAATATCCGCAACCATTTGGCAGCCGACCCCAACGTGAAAATCGTGGTGGTGGCGCATGGCGCGGGCATTGACTTTTTGTTGGATGGCGCCACCAATGCGACAGGTCAATCGTTTGCCGGCAGCGTCAGTGATCTCGTGGCCAAGGGGGTGGATTTTCGCGTCTGCAACAACACCCTGACGGTGCGTAAGCTTTCACCCGATAAAGTTCTGATGGAAGCCAAAATCGTCCCGGCAGGTGTGGCCGAAGTGGCCCGCTTACAAGCCCAAGAAGGCTTTGTGTATCTGCGTCCGTGATCACAATTTTCTAATACCGAAAGGAGAAATCATGAAAAAAATCATCCCTTGGCTGCTGTATTTTGGAATAGCCACCAACCTTCAAGCGCAAGCCCAAACCGGACCGGATGTGCGCAGCTTGGCCGCCTCTTGCGCTGCTTGTCATGGCACCAACGGACACGCACAGGCCGGAATGGTGGCTTTGGCCGGTGTGCCTCAACAGGTGATTGTGCAAAAAATGCAAGACTACAAAGCGGGGCGAGTGTCTGCTGCCACGGTGATGCATCAGCTGGCCAAGGGCTATAACGATGACGAGATCAACGCCATCGCTGCTTACTTTGCCGCGCAAAAGAAATAAGGAGTTAGAACATGCAACGTCGTCATTTATTGCAAACCGGTTCTGCCCTGGGCGTCATGGGTTTGATGTCTGGTTGCGCCAGTTCCTCGGACAAAGGACCCAAGGTCGTGGTCATTGGTGCGGGGTACGCGGGTGCCACTGCGGCCAAATACATCCGCATGTGGTCGGACCATGGCATCCAGGTGACGATGGTCGAACCCAACCCCGCTTTCGTGTCCTGCCCTTTGTCCAACCTGGTGTTGGGCGGCAGCAAGCGCATGGCCGACATCACCTCACCGTACGACAACCTGGTGCGACGCCACGGCGTCAAATGGGTGCAGGACCGTGCCACCAGCATCGATGTGGACAAACGCCTGGTGCAATTGGCCGGTGGCAGTGCCTTGCCCTATGACCGGCTCATTGTGTCGCCCGGGGTTGACTTCATGTGGGACAGCTTGCCCGGCATGAGGCAGGCCGGTGCGCAAGACAAAGTCTTGCACGCATGGAAGGGGGGGCCGCAAACCCTGGCGTTGCGCCAGCAGCTTGAGGCCATGCCCGATGGCGGCGTATTCGCCATGTCGATTCCCCTGGCGCCTTACCGCTGCCCGCCCGGACCTTATGAGCGTGCATGCCAGGTGGCGGCTTATTTCAGCCAATACAAACCCAAGAGCAAGGTGCTGATTCTGGACGCCAACGACGATGTCACCTCCAAAGGGGCCTTGTTCAAAAAGGCCTGGGCCGAGCGTTATGCCGGCATCATCGAGTACCGTCCCAAACACCAGCTGGTGGATGTCGATACCACTAACCGGACCATGAAGTTCGAATTCAATGACGACCTGAAAGCCGATGTGCTCAACGTCATTCCACCCATGCGGGCGGGTGACATTGCGTTCAAGGCAGGACTGGCCACGGCCAATCAGCGCTGGTGCGAGGTGGACTTTTTGACCTTCGAATCCAAGGCTGCCAAGAATGTGCACGTGTTGGGTGATGCCATTCAAATTGCCCCCGCCATGCCCAAGTCAGGCCACATGGCCAACCAGCATGGCAAGACCTGCGCTGCGGCCGTGGTGGCTTTGTTGACGGGGCAAAGCGTGAATGCCGCACCGGTGTACAACAACACCTGCTACAGCTTTGTCAGCGCCAAAGAGGTGGTTCATGTCTCAAGCGTGCACCGCTACGATGCCGACAAAAAAACCATGCTCACGGTGCCCGGCTCAGGCGGCTTGTCCACTGCGGCCAATGAACTCGAAGGCGTTTACGCCTTTGCATGGGCGCAAAACATCTGGGCCGATACCTTGGCTTGATGGGGCTACACCGGCCAACCCATGCGCCGGTGTACGCGCCAAGCCATGCTCGCGCCCAGCCAGATGGCGAGCAGCGTGAGCCACGCCGTCAATGAAAAGACCGACCCGCCCGCCATTCCCGCGCCCACGGTGCAGCCGCCGGCCATGACGGCGCCCAGGCCCATCAGCACAGCGCCCGTCAGGTAGTGGCCGAGTTTGTTTTCGGCTTGAAAACTTTCCCATTTGAATTCACGCCCCAGCAATGCTCCCGCCAACGAGCCCAGCAGTGTGGCTGGCAACAAGCCAGCGTCAAAACCAAAGCGTTGTGCCGTGCCTGTCGACAAAATGCGCATTAAAAATTCTGCTGTTGCGCTGCTGAAACTGATGCTTTGAATTTGCACCGCTTCAAAAGACTGCCCCGCTATGGCCTGTGTCAGTCCCCAGCCTGCAGCCACAGTCAGGCCTACCGCAATCGATCCCAGCCCCAAGGCTAGACGCTGAGGGTGGGTCTTGACAAAGAAATACAAGCCGCTGGTGAACGCCAACGCGGCCAGTAGGATGCCGCCCATATGGCCGATGCCGGTAATTTGCAGCAAGTCTCGCCCGGGGCCACCATCGATCTGCCACCATGACACCATGGCTTGACGAACGGGCGCCAGCCATCCGGCAATGCTGGCCTGCACGGTGACCGCAAAGACCAAGGCTGCGATCGCGGCCCGCAAGTTCCCGTTGGCAGACAAAATAAGCAAGCGACCCGCACAGCCTCGGGTCATGATCATGCCGGCGCCAAAAAGCAGGCCACCCATGACAGCGCCAGAAATACTCCCGATCGGTGCAATGAAACGAGAGGTCTGCGGCTGCAGCCCGCCCAGCATGACCAGACTTTGCACGGCTAACAAGCAGGCACTGAAACCCAGCCACCACACGGCAAAGCGTGAGCCGAGTTGGCCTTGGCAGCTTTCGATCACTGCGGCGCGTGTGCAAAACCGCGTGCGTTGAGCGGTCAGTCCAAACAGCAAGCCCACCAAAGCACCGGCCGCTGCAAGCACTTGGGTATCTCCCCAAGTTTCCAATAAACTAGCAAGATTCAACGGTTGCTCCTCATTTGAGGTCTATTTTGCCATTCATGCTGAAAACAATGCATCTTCTTGCGCTGCCGCGGCGTGACGTCTTGCGTCTGGCCGCGCTTGCAGCTTGGCCAGCGTGGGCGGGGTCCCAAAGCCTGGGGTCAGCGGTACTGCCTGCTGCACATTCGTTGCGCGACGAGTTGGCTGTGGCTTTGAAGAAAAAGCAACCCCTGGTGGTGATGGTCAGTCTGGAGGGCTGCCCTTATTGCCGCGTGGCACGGCAAAGTTATTTGTCACCCCTGCAAAAAAATGGCGCAGAGATCGTCCAGCTGGACATGAACAGCTCGCAGCCTGTGCAAGAATTTTCTGGACGATGGACCACCCATGGGCAATTGATTCGGCAATGGCAAATTTCGGTCACGCCGACAGTGCTGTTTTTCGGCCCTGGCGGCAAAGAAGTTGCTGAACGCCTCGAAGGGGCTTCATTGCCGGATTTTTACGGGGCTTATTTAGAGCAACGCCTGGAAAAAGGCCGCCTTGCATTGTGAAT
>CANBWK010000185.1 GCA_947373105.1 Comamonadaceae bacterium
GCCCAAACCGGCAGCGTGAACGCCATGTGCAGCACGGACCAAAGCTGGTGCGAAATGGCCGCCAAAGAGTTCACCAAGGCCACGGGCATTACCGTCAAC
The DNA here is from genome assembly GCA_947373105.1 of Comamonadaceae bacterium. Taxonomy (GTDB): domain Bacteria; phylum Pseudomonadota; class Gammaproteobacteria; order Burkholderiales; family Burkholderiaceae_C; genus Limnohabitans_A. The sequence continues at coordinate 100 of CANBWK010000185.1, forward strand.
CAAACCCGCAAAGCCACGGGTGAGGCCCTGGCCCAAATCCGCGCGGAAGCGGCCAACCCGAAGACCGACATTTGGTGGGGCGGCACGGGGGACCCGTTTTTGCAAGCCGCTGAAATCGGCTTGCTGGCACCCTATCGCCCCGACTATTTGAACGATCTGCACGGCTGGAGCGTGCGGCAGTACGCCATGACGCAAAACATGGTGGGCGGTTTTTACACCAGTGCCATTGGCTTTGGCTGGAACACCGAGTTGCTGAAAAAGAAAAACCTGCCCGCACCCCAATGCTGGTCCGACATGATCAAGCCGATTTACAAAGGCGAGGTCGAAATTTCGCACCCCGCCTCCAGCGGCACGGCCTACACCATCTTGGCCGGGCTGGTGCAGTTGATGGGCGAAGACGCGGCCTTTGAGTACATGAAAGCGCTGCACAAAAACGTCACTCAATACACGCGCAGTGGCACCGCCCAAGCACCCAATGTGGCCAAGGGCGAAGTCGCCACCGGCATCAGTTTTATTTTTGGGTTCGATGGCTGGCGGCACAACAAGTACCCCGTGGCCAGCGCAGCCCCGTGCGAAGGCACCAGTTATGAGGTGGGCGGGATCGCGATGATCAAAGGCGCACGCAACGCTGCCAACGCCAAGCGCTATTACGACTGGCTGATGAGCCCCGCAGGTCAAAGCATTGGAGCCAAATCAGAAAGCTTTCAAAGTCCGGCCAACAAGACTTTCAAACCCGACCCGCGCATCCCGTCCATGGACAGCGTGCGCTTGATCAAATACGACTTTGAAAAATACGGCAAATCCGCCGAGCGCCGCCGCCTGCTGGAGCGCTGGAACAAGGAAGTGGGCGGACTCTCAAAGTAAATGCGCAAAAGTACGGCATTGCCGTACAATCTGAGCCATGTACACCGTCTCAGAGACTGCAATTTTTCAAAAATACGCATCCACCATCTGGACTGAGATCGAACGAACAGAGTTCATCAACTGGATCGCAGCCAACCCCCAAGCGGGAGACGTGGTGCCTGGCTCGAATGATTGCCGAAAAGTTCGACAACCTCCCCATAGAATTTTTGGTACAACTGAAATACGAGGTAGAACATGGCTAAACAAAGCAAAAAACCAGTCGATTCCGAAATGGTGCAATTCCAAAATGACTTGCTGGAATCCGTGCGCCAAATGAAGGCCGGCAAAGCCACCAAAACCACGGTGGTGCAGCTGACGCCCGCCGCCGATGCGCGAGCCAAAGTCGGCGTATCTCAGGTCGAATTTGCGTCTCTTTTGGGGGTTTCTGTTCGCACCCTCCAAGACTGGGAGCAAGGCCGGCGCGAGCCTTCAGGCGCGGCCAGGACCTTGTTACGCATCGCGGCGCAATCACCCGAGGCGGTACGTCTGGCCGCGTAATGAACTCTCCCACGGGAATAAAAATCACCCCACATCAGCGCCCTCTTGAAACCCCGAAAGACGCCCCAAACTGAGGGGCGTCTTGTTTTTTTCTGACCTTTTGTATTCACCATTTGTATCGCCATGAGTAAACAAACCCATTCCTTCCAAGCCGAAGTGTCGCAACTGCTGCACTTGGTCACGCATTCGCTGTATTCCAACAAAGAGATTTTTTTGCGCGAGTTGATCTCTAACGCTTCAGACGCCTGCGACAAGCTGCGCTTTGAAGCGCTGAACAATGCCGCACTGTTCGAAGACGCGCCCGAGTTGCAAGTGCGCTTGTCGTTTGATGACAAGGCCAAGACCTTGACCATCACCGACAACGGCATTGGCATGACCGAACAAGAGGCCATTGATCACTTGGGCACGATTGCCAAGAGCGGGACCAAAGACTTCATGAGTAAGCTGAGCGGCGACCAAAAGTCAGACGCGCAGTTGATTGGCCAGTTCGGGGTGGGCTTTTATTCGGGCTTCATTGTGGCCGACAAGATCACGGTTGAAACCCGCCGTGCAGGCGCTGCGGCAGCAGAGGGCGTGCGCTGGATCAGCGGCGGCACCGGCGACTTTGAGGTCGAGAGCATCAGCCGCGCTGAGCGCGGCACCAGCGTGATCTTGCACCTGCGCGAGGACGCCACCGAGTACGCCAACACATGGAAAATCAAAGAGATCATTGGCAAATACTCGGACCACATCAGCCTGCCCATCTTGATGGAAAAGGAAGAGTGGAAAGACGGTGAGCTGATCGACCCCAAGGACGAAAAAGGCGGCCGCCAACCCGGCGGTATGGTCAAGACCGGTGAGTGGGAGCCGGTCAACAAGGCCAGCGCCTTGTGGACACGCGCCAAGAAAGACATTACCCAAGAGCAATACCAGGACTTTTACAAACAGATCAGCCGCGACTTTGAAGCGCCGCTGAACTGGACGCACAACCGCGTAGAAGGCAGCACCGAATACACGCAATTGCTGTACATCCCCGGCAAAGCACCGCAAGACTTGTGGAACCGCGACAAGAAGGCCGGCATCAAGCTGTACGTGAAACGCGTGTTCATCATGGACGATGCCGAGGCGCTGATGCCCAGCTACCTGCGTTTTGTCAAAGGCGTGGTCGACTCCGCTGACTTGCCGTTGAACGTGAGCCGCGAGCTGCTGCAGGAAAGCCGCGACGTGAAAGCTATCCGCGAAGGCTGTACCAAACGCGTGTTGTCGATGCTGGAGGATTTAGCGAAGCACGACAAAGCGCCTGAAGCCGCTGCAGAAGGGGACGCAGCATCCGATGCGGTGACTGACGTGTTGAGTGACGAAGACCAAGCCAAGCTGGGCCAGTACACCAAGTTCTACGCCGAGTTCGGCGCCGTGCTGAAAGAAGGCTTGGGCGAAGACTTTGGCAACCGCGATCGGCTTTTGAAATTGCTGCGTTTCGCCTCGTCAACCAACGACACCGTGGGCGTGAGCTTTGCCGACTACAAAGCGCGCATGAAGGAAGGCCAAGACGCGATCTACTACATCACCGCCGACACACTGGCCGCCGCCAAGAACAGCCCGCAGCTTGAAGTCTTCAAGAAAAAAGGCATCGAAGTGTTGCTGATGACGGACCGAGTGGACGAGTGGGCGCTGAACTTTGTGCAAGACTTTGACGGCACCCCGCTGCAAAGCGTGGCCAAGGGCGCGTTTGACTTGGGCAAACTGCAAGACGAAGAAGAAAAGAAAGCCGCAGAAGAAGTGGCCGAAACTTTCAAACCGCTTTTGGCCAAGCTCAAAGAAGCCTTGAAAGACAAAGCCGAAGACGTGCGCGTGACCAGCCGCCTGGTGGACAGCCCCGCCTGCCTGGTGGTGACCGACGACGGCATGAGCATGCAACTGGCCCGCATGCTCAAGCAAGCTGGGCAAAGCGCCCCTGAAGTCAAGCCCGTGCTCGAAGTCAACCCCGAGCACGCGCTGGTCAAAAAGCTCGAAGGCTCGGTGCACTTCCATGACCTGGCCCACATCCTGTTTGACCAGGCCGTGCTGGCCGAAGGCGGCATGCCGGCAGACCCTGCGGCTTATGTGAAGCGGGTGAATGCGTTGCTGAGCTGATCGCGCCCTGTCATCCCGGACTCGATCCGGGATCCATGCCAACATGTGTCAATAGCAAAGGCCCTGAAGATGGACCCCGGGTCAAGCCCGGGGTGACAAACAACGGCGCGGGGTGACAAACAGTTGGCCGGGGTGACAAACAACGGCGCCCGCCAAACATCCCAGTCCAGTAACCCAAAAGACAACCCCTCACTAAGACATCCGCTAAATTGCCTTAATGAACACCCTCCCCGCCGACCCGTCCCTTATTGATTCCCGACAAGCCGCATGGCGCTTGCTTGTCACGCTGGGGCTGGTGGTGCTGGG
>CANBWK010000186.1 GCA_947373105.1 Comamonadaceae bacterium
TCCACGCTGATCACTTTGTCGGGTGCAAACTGCACTTCTTCAAACAACGAGCGAGACAGCGCTTGCACCAGCGCCCCTTCGATCGTGTAACGCAGGCCTTGCGGGTTGACAATCAAACCACAGTCGTGTGCCACGGTGAACTTGCGCCCCCAAATACGACCCGTTTTGCGGTCCACTTCAATCTCGGCCACCACCGCCACGATGGTGCCTGCGCGGCGGGCATAGGCGATACCGCGACCCGTCAGCAGAGGGCCTGTGCGGTCGCGCGGCGCGTTGCCGCGGGGCTGCCAGCCCGACTTGTCTGCCGCAGCTTGAAGCACGGCTTGGTCACGCGGGTCTTTGGCATTTTGGAAGCGAAAGGCCACCGGATCGGTGCCCGTGGCGTATGCCAATTCATCTATGAATTGTTCACTGGCAAACTGGATTTGCAAGCCCACCGGATCACGCATGTGCGACGTGCGCATGGGGGATGCGCTGGCGATCAAATCCGGAATCACTTCCCAGGCCAGACGCTTGTTGGCAAAGCCATAAGTTTCTTCGGGTGTACCAAAGGTGATGCCGCCTTTGGGCGGCAAACCCATCTCCATCCCGACCAAGCTGTCACGCGGATCGGACTCGTTGCTCTCAATCGTCGCGCGCGAAAAGGCGCGTGACGTGAAGTCGTATCCCGTGATCTTGCCGTTCGCATCGATGGCGGCGCGGGCGCGGTGCACGGACGCAGGCGCCTTAGGGTCCCAGGCCGTGCCGTCGTGGCGCATGCCTTGCACGCGCACCGGACGGCCGGTCAGCTTGGAGAGCATGGCTGCATCCATCGCGGCGTCACCCGCATCATTGCGGCCATACGAGCCCGGCCCCAGCACCCAAATCGCGTGCACGCTGTCGACGGGCACCTTGAGCAAATTGGCCACGCCATCGCGGGCGTAATGCGGCTTCTGGCTACCGGTCCACAGGGTCACGCCGTCGGGCTTGACATGCGCTACCGCACTGGCCGGCCCCATGCTGGCATGGGACTGGAAGGGCCACAGGTATTCCGCTTCAACAACCCGCGCAGCAGATTTCAACGCCCCAACCACATCACCGCGAGTTTCGGACTCATCCAACTTGACCGTCGGCGCTTGACGGATGTGGTCATGCAGTTTGGCGAACTCAGGGAATGGACGGGTCGACGCCGACCAGCGGACCTTCAAGTCCCTCGCCGCCTTGACGGCGTCCCATTCTTTGTCGGCAACGACCGCCAAAAAGTTTTTCTCGTGCACCACACGGGCGCCTGGAATGTGGCTGATGGATTGGAGGTCTACCTTCTCCGCCACACTGCCGGCCAAGGGCGTTCGAATCACGCGGGCATGCAACATGCCGGGCACCCGCACATCGGCAATGTTGCCTTGGGTGCCAAACACTTTCCAAGCCACGTCTTTGCGGGGTATCGGCTGGCCCACCACTGTGTAGTCCTTGGGTGATTTGACTTTGGCTTGGACTTTGATTTCCAGCGGGTTGCCAATTTTTTGGTTCCACTCAACTTTGCTGTTGAAGAACTTGCCACCGATCAATTCGGCAAAAGTCACGGTTTTGCCCGCATCGCCTGCGGCCGACACCACACCATCATTCACGCTCAAACGGCTGACAGGCACATCGAGTTTGTGCGCCGCCAAGTCGAGCAGGATGCGGCGCGCTTCGGCCGCCGCATTGCGCAGCGGCTTGGCGCCCGCCTGAATTCCCAAGGCACTGGAAGCGCCGCCTTGGTTCATCGAACTGGCGGTGTTGCCCATGACCACTTGCACCTTGGCATAAGCCACGTCCAACTCTTCGGCCACGATCTGACCGATGGCCACTTCCAGACTTTGGCCGAGATCCACTTTGCCGTAATAAGCCTCCACGCGACCATCGGGCAAGATCGCCACCCACGAGTCGAGTTGGTCGGCCGCCAAGGCCGGCTTGGACGATCCAACGGCCATGGCCGCAACGCCCGCAATGGGCAAACCCACGCCGGCCACAGACACCACCAAGGCGCCCGCAGCGCCTAAAAATTCGCGACGGTTCAAGCCAGACAGGGCGGCATTCACTTGTTGGTTGTGCATGTCCACTCCTTCAAGCCATTTGGATTTGCGCGCGCTTGATGGCACGCAGAATCGACACGTGGGTGCCGCAGCGGCACTTGAGGCCTTGCAAAGCCTCTCGGATTTGGGCATCGCTTGCTTTGGGGTTTTGTTTCAAATACGCGGCCGAAGTCATGATCCAGCCATTGATGCAATGCCCGCATTGCGGCACCTGCTCTTCGACAAAGGCCGCCTGAATAGGATGCGGCTTTTCGGGTGTCCCCAGCCCCGCCAAGGTGGTGATCTTTTTGCCTTTGACCGCCGAAACCGGCAGCACACAAGAGCGCACAGCGTGGCCATCCAAGTGCACCGTGCAGGCACCGCACTGGGCCAGTCCACAACCGAACTTCGGGTTGTTCATTTTCAAATCGTCGCGCAAGGCGTAAAGCAGCGGCATTTGCGGATCGCTGTCGATTTTGACTTTCTTGCCGTCCACCGTGAAAGGGGTCACGCTCATCGTTGTCTCCTGAATTTTTTCAATCTCATCGGGCCAGGCTCGCCATGTCGTCCAGGGCCTTCACCAAAGCTTCTTGCAAGGCGGGATCGCTGCTGCTGTGGCCTGCTGTGTGCACCATGCGCAATTGACTGCCAAGCCAGGCCTGGTGCAACTGCCAGGCCGTCACGGCCGGTGTGACCATGTCAAACTGACCTTGCACAATGATGCCCGCAATGTCCGCCAAAAAGGGGAGGGGTTTCCCATCCCCCAAGCCCCAACACTGGGCCTGGTTCAAAGCCGGGTCATGGGCAAACATGTGCGCGCTGATGCGGGCCATGGCCAGCGCACGCGTCGGATCAGGCAGACTCGGCGCTGCGCTGTGAACGCTGCACAAACTGTCTTCCCAAGTGCACCATGCGGCAGCGGCTTGGGCTTGCGCCATCGGGTCTGCACTTTGCAATTGGGCGTCATAAGCCAACAACAAGTCTCTGGGCTGGTCGGTGCTCGGGTCTGTTCGCTGCCCGGCCTCCACGGCCGATGCAAACCGGTCCCACTCTTTGGCAAAAACCTGGCTGGCGCCACCGGGTTGGTACAGCCAATTCATCTCTGAGGTGCGCGCCGCAAACACGCCGCGCATCACGATACCGCGCACCCTGGCCGCATGCTGCTGCGCATACGCCAATGCCAGCGTGCAACCCCAGGAGCCGCCACACAACACCCACCGGTCAATGGACAACAGCTTGCGCAGCCGTTCCATGTCGGCCACCAAATGGTGGGTGAAGTTGTCTTGCGTGTGGCCATGCGGCACAGACCGTCCACAGCCCCGTTGGTCGAACAACACCACCCGGTACACGGCAGGATTGAAAAAACGGCGCGAATAATCCGAACATCCACCGCCCGGGCCGCCGTGCAAAAACACCACCGGCAAACCCTCGGGGTTGCCGCATTCCTCCCAATACACCTGATGGCCTTGGCCCACATCGAGCAGGCCTTGGGCGTGAGGTTCAATGGCGGGGTACAGCATGGCTTTAGACGTGGACAGCCGCATTGCTGGCTTGACCCAGCGCAGCCGAGGCGGGGAACACCAGCGACTTGATCACCACCGGCACCGCCCCCGAGGTTTCGAGCATGGCCCCGATGTCGATGAAGTCCAGCTCTTTCAGATTGATGCCATCGATCGAGATCACCGGACACGCCATGTGCGCTTCTTCGTGGCAGTGGATGCCGATCAAGCC
>CANBWK010000187.1 GCA_947373105.1 Comamonadaceae bacterium
TTGCGCAAGCGTGAAACCTGCACATCCAGACTCCGGTCGAAGGGTTCAAACTCTCGGCCCCTGGCCAATTGCGCCAGTTTGTCGCGGGTCATAGGTTGTTTGGGATGACGCACCAAGGCTTTGAGCATGGCAAACTCGCCAGTGGTCAACGGTATATCCTGGTCGTTTTTGCGCAGCGATCGTGCGCCCAAATCAAAGCTGAAACCGCTGAACTGGATGACTTCGTTTTCTGAGGAGGGTGCCCCAGGGACTTCGGCCGTTGGCCGGCGACGCAGCACCGCATTCATGCGGGCCAACAGCTCCCGAGGATTAAAGGGTTTGGCCAAATAATCATCGGCGCCGACTTCCAGGCCGATGATGCGGTCAACGTCTTCCCCTTTGGCTGTGAGCATGATGATGGGCGTGCGGTCGTTCGCAGCACGCACTCGGCGGCAAATGCTCAGACCGTCTTCACCCGGCAGCATCAAATCCAGCACGATCAGATCCACGCTTTCTCTTTGTAGGATGCGGTTCAGGGCGCGACTGTCCTCGGCCAAGAGGACATCAAAACCCTCTTGATTGAGGTAGCGACGCAGCAGGTCACGAATGCGGGCGTCGTCATCGACCACCAGCACTTTGTCGAGTCGTTTGTCAGGAATGTTCATGTCTATTCAAACCAAAATTGATGAAGACGGGATTGTTTTTATTGAGCGGTCCAACCGCCATCCATGTTCCACGCCACGCCGCGCACGTTGTTGGCTGCGGCTGAGCAGAAAAATACAGCCAAGGCACCCAATTCTTCAGGCGTGGTGAATTGCATCGAAGGTTCTTTTTCTTGCAGCAATTGTTTTTTAGCTTCTTCGTTGGTCAAGCCCATGGCCAAAGCCTTAACGTCCACTTGCTTTTGCACCAAGGGAGTCAAGACCCAGCCAGGGCAAATGGCGTTGCATGTCACGCCAGTGGTGGCGTTTTCGAGGGCTGTGACTTTCGTCAAGCCCACAACGCCATGCTTGGAGGCCACGTAAGCAGACTTTTCTGCAGAGCCCACCAAGCCGTGAGTGGACGCTACATTGATGATGCGGCCCCAGTTGGCCGCCTGCATCGCTGGCAGGGCCAAACGTGTGGCATGGAAAGCGCTGCTCAGGTTGATGGCAATGATGGCATCCCATTTTTCGATGGGGAAATCCTGGATCGGTGCCACATGTTGAATGCCGGCGTTGTTGACCAAAATGTCGACACGGCCAAAGGTATCGGCTGCGAATTTCATCATCGCTTCGATTTCGCTGGGGCGGCTCATGTCCGCACCGTGGTAGGCCACTTGGACACCCAAGGCGCGGATTTCTGCTTGAGCACCTTCGGTGTCTCCAAATCCGTTCATGACAATGTTGGCGCCTTGTTGGGCGAGTGATTTGGCAATGCCTAAACCGATGCCACTGGTGGAGCCGGTGACGAGTGCTGTTTTACCTTTGAGCATGGATGCTTCTCCGTGATTTGATGCGTAATAGTTCATTATCGCGTGCTTGGCAGCCCTTTTTGAAGGCACACTTGGGTTTTGCGTTGACTTGTTACTTTATGACACAGCCCAGCTTTGCCCATGTTGAATGCCCCGATCCTCAAGGCCATCACCGAATGGCTTATGTACGTTGGGGTGACCCGCTCGCCTCCCACATGGTGATCTGTGTGCACGGCCTGACACGCCAAGGGCGTGATTTCGATACGTTGGCGCAAGCTTTGGTGGCCCAATCACCGCATCCCTTGCAAGTGATCTGCCCGGATGTGGTGGGCCGTGGGCAAAGTGACTGGCTGACCCAGCCTGAAGGCTATCAAATTCCCCAATATGCCTCCGACATGGTTGCTTTGCTGGCCCATCTGCAGTTGCAAGCGCCGGTTCAGACCTTGGATTGGGTGGGCACCAGCATGGGTGGTTTGATTGGCATGGTGGTGGCGGGGCAGGCCGATCTGATCAAGCCTTGCCGCGTCAGGCGCTTGGTGCTGAACGATGTGGGACCCGTCGTGTCCTGGCCATCCATAGAACGCATGAAAACCTATGTCGGCAAGACAGGCCGTTTTGAGAGCCTTGAGGAAGCAGCAGACGCCATGTGGGCTGTCTCGCAAAGTTTCGGGCCGCATACCCGTGAGGTGTGGCTGGCCTTGTCTGCGCCCATGCTCAAGCGCCAAGCCGATGGCAGCTTGACGCTGAACTATGACCCGGCTATTGGCGAGTCGATTCGCGCGGTGACGCAAGAGTCCACCGTGGCAGCCGAGCAAATTCTTTGGCACCTGTATGACCAGATCACCGCATCCACCTTGTTGCTTCGGGGTGCGCAGTCCGATCTGCTGACCGCAGACTCGGCCAAAGCCATGCAAACGCGCGGTCCCCAAGCCAAGGTGGTGGAGTTTGCAGGCGTTGGCCATGCGCCCACCTTGACCAGTGCAGATCAAATCCAAGTGGTGGCCGACTTTTTGCTTCACGACTGATTGAAATAAAACGCAAAAGCGCAAACCCCAAATTGCATGCAGTGAATGAAAGTATCTGAATTACCCAAACAGCCCAACGCGACTGCCGTGATGCGAGGCGATGTGGTGCCCGTGGTGCTCACAGTGACCGCACAGGATTTGCCCTCGCAATCGGGCGATCTGGCGCGTGCCCGTGCATTTGCCGAACCTTTGCTTGCCAATGAAAACTTGGGTACGGGTGAAAACGTCTTGGCGCACGCCGATGCTGTCGCTGGCATTTTGCAGGCCATTGGTGGTTCCGAATCGATGCAAGCGGCCAGTTACCTGGTCTACACCTGTGAGCACCTGAACAAGCCGTTGGAGGTGATTGGTAAGGCCTTTGGGGAAAACTTCGCCAACTTGGCCGTAGAAACCACCAAATTGGTGCATGTGCAACGCCTCTCACGGGCCGCCAGTCATGGGGCTCAGCTCAATGCCGATCCCAAATTGCAGACAGAGAACGTACGCAAAATGCTGCTGGCCTTCAGCCGCGACTTGCGTGTGGTCATGTTGCGCTTGGCCTCACGCATGCAGACATTGCGCCACTACGCCGCCAGCAAGCGTCCGGTGCCGGCCAATTTGGCCAGTGAATCCCTGAGCGTATTTGCGCCTTTGGCCAATCGTTTGGGAATCTGGCAGATCAAGTGGGAAATGGAAGACTTGGCTTTTCGTTTTCTGGAGCCCGAAACCTACAAGCACATCGCTTCGTTGCTGGACGAAAAAAGAACGGAGCGTGAAATCAATATGCAGGCGCTGCGAACGCAACTGCAGTCGGAATTGGTTAGCAAGGGGGTTCAGGCTATCGTGCAGGGCCGCCCCAAACACATTTACAGCATTGTGCGCAAAATGCGCGGCAAGTCGCTCGGGTTTGACCGCGTCTTTGACATTCGCGCCTTGCGCGTGGTGGTGCCTGATGTGGCCAGTTGCTACGAGGCCTTGTCATGGGTGCATGAACGTTTCACGCCTGTTCCGGAGGAGTTTGACGATTACATTGCCAAGCCCAAAAACAACGGTTACCAGTCACTGCATACCGTGGTGCGGGATGCATCTGGTGCGCCGATCGAAATACAGATTCGCACCCAAGTAATGCACGAGCATGCCGAAAGCGGTGTCGCAGCCCACTGGGCCTACAAAGAGGCGGGGACCAAAGGGTATACCGGCGTCAGCGCCAGCAGCGAATACGACGCCAAGATCGCCGTCTTGCGCCAGTTGTTGGCCTGGGAGCGCGACATTTCCGGGAA
>CANBWK010000188.1 GCA_947373105.1 Comamonadaceae bacterium
AATTTATCCGACAGCGCCCGCTTGTGAACAGCGCGCCCCGGTGGGGACATTAACTCCCACAGCACTTCAAATTCTCGGGCGGGCAGCAACAGGGGCTCTTGCGCCAAGCTGAAGCGACGGTTCTTTCGGTCCAATGCCAGTTGCCCCACTTGGGTCACGTCGCTGGCACCTTGACTTCGGCGAACCAAGGCCCGCAAACGCGCCTCGACCTCACCCAAATCAAAGGGCTTGCCCAAATAGTCATCGGCACCGGCATCCAGTCCGGCGATGCGTTCTTCTGTGCGGTTACGCGCCGTCAACACCATCACGGGGGTGCGGTCGCCGCGCGCACGGGCCTCGCGCAGGACCGCCAAGCCTGAGCCCATGGGGGCATGGCTGCGGTCAGACTCGGGCAGGTTCAAATCCAGCAACACCACATCAAAAGCTTGCACATGCCAATAGTGGCGCGCCTGCCCCAAGTCTGCGGCCGCGTCCACGCGATGCCCGGCATCGACCAGACTTTTGAGCATGACTTGACGCAACACGTCGTCGTCTTCAATCAGCAGGATGCGCATACAACTTGTTTCAAGAGCAAGGGTAAACCCATTGGTTCGGGGTCAACAAAGCAGCAGTTTGGCACGTTTTTGGTCAGGTAGAGGTCAGGTCACATGAGCGATAAACGAGTTATGAGCATACGACAGTTCTTTTCTTTGGCGGCCATTGCCGCTGCGGGTGTTGGTGTGGGGCCACTTTCAGCCCAAACCATGGCACCTGTCAATTCAACCCCGAGTGCAGCGCAAGCGCCGGCCTCTCAAGATTTGTCAGCGCCCTTGGGCTTGGCCGAGGTGCTGGAGGCCGCAAGGCAAAATCTGGATGTGCGGATGGCGCAGCAAGATGTTGCTGCGACCCGCGCTGATATTTTGGCGGCCAACCGAGCGCCTTTGCCCGTGTTGTCTGCCAAAGCCGCGTCGGCGGATCAGATCGGTTTGGCCAACGGCGCGTTGACCTCGCAACGGCGTATCGACAAGTCTCTGGGCTTGGACTGGACATGGGAGCGGGGCGGCAAGCGAAGCTTGCGCACGCAGGCGGCGCAAAGCATTGCGGCCGCAACGCAATCGGACTTGGCCGAAATTTTGGTCCTGCAACAGCTGGTGGCCAAAGATGCTTTTTTTGATTTGTTGGCCGCACAGGAGCGTGTGACCCACGTTCAAGCCATGGCGCAAAGCGCCAAACAGTTGGCTGCAACAGCCCAAATTCGTGTGAATGCAGGCGACTTGTCGGCGCAAGATTTTTCGCGTGTAGAGATCGAAGCCCAACGCGCCCAAGCGGATGCGCAAAGTGCGCAACTTGAGCGTCAGCGTGCTGCGCTGGCCTTGGCGCAAATCACCGGTCGTCAGTTGCGTACGGAGCCGGTCAATGCGTGGCGTTTACAACCGCAGTGGCCAAGCACCTCGGTGGCTGTGGGTGGCAATGCCGAGGCTTGGCTGGAGGCCCGTGCCGATGTGCAGGCCGCCACGCAGCGCCTGTTGGCGACGCAGGCCTTGCTGGACAATGCACAGGCGCAAAAGAAGTTGGACCCGACGGTCGGGGTCTCGTTGGACGCGGGTGCCAATGCCAGTAACCGCCTGGTGGAGTTGCGTGTGCAGTTTCCATTGCAAGTGGGCTATGCCTACGAAGGTGAAATCGGCCGCGCTGTAGCCCAACATGCCCAAGCCCAAGATCAGCTCGACAAAGTGCGCCTTGCGGCGCAAGGTGAGTGGATGGGTCTGCAGCAAGACCTGACCAACTCGGCGAGTCGCCTGCAAGGGTATGAAACATTGATTCTGCCGCGCGCCCGCAAAGTGGCTGAACAAGCCGAGCTGGCTTACACCAAAGGGGCTATTCCGTTGGTTGATTTGCTCGATGCCCGTCGCACACTGCGCGCTTCTTTGCTTGAAGCTTTGACCGTGCAAACTGAATTCGCCAAAGCCGCCACGGCTTGGCAATTGCGCAGCCGCCCATAACAGCCCCATGGCCGCTGTCTCAACCCTGTTTAACCTTGAATGCAAGAGACCCCTGTGAAGAATTCTGTGATCAAACCCCTTATCTCTATTCTGGCCTTGGCTGTGTTGGCCGCTTGTTCGGAGGCGCCAGCGCCGACCGCTGCAGAAGTTCGCCCGATTATTCAAGGCACCCAATTGCGTTTTCCTGCGGGTCATCCTCAATTGAGCTTGCTCAAGTCAACGCCAGCCATTCAGGCGACCACCCTGACCGTGGATTTGCCCGCTAAATTGGTTTGGAACGAAGAGAGAACGCAAAGGATTTACGCGCCATTTGCAGGACGTGTGACCCAAATCCGTGCCGACTTGGGTCAAGCCGTTGGCAAGGGATTCAGTTTGCTGAGTGTCTCTTCGCCTGAATTTGGTGCCGCGCAAGCGGATGCAGCGAAAGCCATGGCCGATGCCAAAAATGCTGGAAAAGCATTGTCACGTCAAAAAGAACTGTTCGACGCGGGCATTGCTGCACGCAAAGACTTTGAGCAAGCTGAAGCAGATGCAGCAAGGGCGCAGGCTGAAGTGGATCGCGCCAATGCCAGAACACGCTTGTATGGCGGAGGTCAACAAGTAAATCAACAGTTGACATTGATGTCAGAGCTGAACGGCGTTGTGGTTGAACGCAATGTCAATCCAGGTCAAGAACTTCGCTCAGAGCAAAGCGGTCCAGGTATGCCGGCCTTGTTTGTCGTCACCGACCCTTCTCAGTTGTGGGTGCAGATTGATGCCAAGGAGGCGGACGTCAGCACCTTAAAGCCTGGCTCCAGTTTTGATTTGTTGGTGCAGGCCATGCCTGGTCAGGTCTTTAAAGGCAAAGTGGTCGCAGCTGCTGACTTTATAGATCCTGTCACCCGAACCATCAAAATTCGAGGTGCGATTGCCAATCCCAAGCGATTGTTGAAAGCCGAAATGTTGGGTACTGCCCGCATTCAACGCAACCTCGGACAAGGTGTGGTGGTCCCGGCAACCGGTGTTTTCTTGCGCGGCACGCAGCATCGTGTGTTTGTGGAGTCCGCGCCTGGGACGTATGAGGTGCGTGATGTGGACTTGGCCTATGAAGGCGCCAAGGAGTCGGTGATCAGCAGTGGTCTGATTGTGGGCGACAAGGTGGTAACAGATAACGGCTTGTTGTTGGCCCGTGAGTTCCGCATGGCTGCCGACTTGCCTAAAAAGAGTGCCATGTTGGAAGCCTCACAACCGGCAGCCGCAAAATGAAGAAGCTGATTCAATACGCCCTGCAACAGCCGGTGTTCATTGTCCTGGGCACTTTGTTGTTTGTGATGTCCGGCATTTTTGCATTCAAAAACCTGACCGTTGAAGCTTTTCCTGATGTCACCGATACACAAGTCACTGTGATTGCTTTGTTTCCGGGGCGTGCAGCGGAGGAAGTAGAAAAGCAAGTCACATTGCCCATTGAAACAGCTTTATCTGGCTTGCCCAATTCGATTCGTTTGTTTTCGCATACCCAGTTTGGTTTGTCTTACACCGTTATTACTTACGACGATGCGGCCAATGTGAACATTGTTCGTCAGCAGGTGAACGAACGATTGAACAGTGTCGATTTGCCTTTGGGTTCTCAGGTGAATGTGGCACCCAATGCAACGCCTGTCGGTGAGGTGATGCGGTACCGTTTACGCGGTGACGGTCAAACCTCAACCGAGTTGCGTTCGATTGAAGA
>CANBWK010000189.1 GCA_947373105.1 Comamonadaceae bacterium
TCGTGCGCTCAACGTTTGCCGGGCAGCGTGTGCATGTACTTGCTGATTATCCCGAGCATCACCTCATCCGCCCCACCGGCGATCGACGCGAGGCGGCCGTCGCGGTACATGCGCGAGACGCGGTTGTCCCAGGTGTAGCCCATGCCGCCCTGGAACTGCATGCACCAGTCGGCCACGTCGCGCCCCAGGCGTCCGGCCTTGAGCTTGGCCATCGAGGCCAGCTCTGTCACATCCTGCCCCTGCACATAAGCATGGGTGGCCATGTAGATCAGGCCACGCAAGGCTTCAATCTCGGTCTTGAGTTCGGCCAGTTTGTATTGGATGAACTGGTTGTCCAGCAGCGGTTTGCCAAAGGCCACACGCTGGCGAAGGTAGGTGGCGGTTTCCTCGATCAGCTCCACTGTGGCCAGGCGGCGTGCGGCGCCGTCCAGACGCTCTTCTTGGAACTGCTTCATTTGGTAAATGAAGCCCATGCCTTCTTCGCCAATGCGGTGGCGCACCGGCACGCGCACTTCGTCAAAAAAGATTTGTGCGGTGTCTGAACTCCACATGCCAAACTTCTTGATCTTTTGTACCTCCACGCCCTTGGCTCGGCGGCCTGCCGCGTCTTTGAGCGGCACGATGATGAGCGACTTGTTTTTGTGCGAAGGGCCGTCCGAGGTGTTGCACAGCAGGCAGATCCAGTCGGCCTGGGTGCCGTTGGTGATCCACATCTTGGAGCCGCTGATGACGTAGTCGTCGCCGTCGCGCCGTGCGCGGGTCTTGAGCGAAGACACGTCCGAGCCCGCGCCTTGCTCGCTTACCCCAATGCTGGCGACCACCTCGCCCGCGATGGCCGGTGCCAGGAATTCGCGTTTGAGTTCATCCGATCCAAAACTGGCCAATGCCGGTGTGGCCATGTTGGCTTGCACGCCGATACCCATGCCCACGCCTTGCGCTTTCACATAACCAATGGCTTCGGCAGCGGCCAGTGCGTAGCTGAAGTCCAGGCCCATGCCGCCATAGGCTTCGGGTTTGGTGATGCCCAGAAAGCCGAGCTGCCCCATCTTGCGAAAGAGTTCGTGCGCGGGAAATATTTCTGCGGCCTCCCATTTGTCCACAAAGGGGTCGATTTCGGCGCTGATGAAGCGGCGGATGCTGGCCATCAGTTCATGGTGTTCTGCGGTGTAGATCATGGCAAGGCTTTCAGAAAATGCACGGTATTCAGAAACGGGGCACGGCAAACTGCATCGCGTGCGGGGTGCGGGCAGCGGCTTCGCGCAGGGTGGCCAACAAGAGCGAGAGCACATCGCGGGTCTGGCGCGGGTCGATGATGCCGTCGTCCAGCACATGCCCGCTGGTGTAGAAGGCGCTGGCCTGGCTTTCAAACAGGCCGACGATCTCGGTCTTTTGCGCCAGCAGCCGTGCTTCGTCCACTGCTTTGCCGCTGCGCTCAGCTTGCTGTCGAGCCACGATGTCGAGCGTGGTGGCGGCTTGCTCGCCGCCCATGACGGACGAGCGGGCGTTGGGCCACGAAAAACAAAACCGCGGGTGAAACGCCCGCCCGCACATGCCGTAGTTGCCCGCCCCAAATGAGGCGCCGCAATAGACGGTAATGTGCGGCACCTGCGAGTTGCTCAGCGCCTGGATCATCTTGGCGCCGTGCTTGATCATGCCGGCCTCCTCCGAAGCGCGGCCTACGATGAAGCCGGTTGTGTTTTGCAAAAACACGATGGGCGTGCCCGATTGGTTGCACAGGTGGATGAACTGCGCTGCCTTGGTGGCGCCAGCGGGGTCGATCGGACCGTTGTTGGTGATGAAGGCCACCGCATAGCCGTCGATGCGGGCGTGGCCGCAGAGGGTGGCACTGCCGTAGTCGGCTTTGAAGTCGAGCCATGCCGAGTCATCCACCAAGCGGGCAATGACTTCGCGCATGTCGATGGGCTGGCGGTGCTCCAACACCATCACGCCTGCGAGTTCGTCGGGGCTGAGCCGGGGCGGTCGGGGTAACTGGGTGGGCGCGGGCACTGGCGCCCGGGGCCAGTCGATGGCGGCCAGTACTTCACGCGCCAAGGCAATCGCGTGGGCGTCGTCTTGCGCCACGTATTCGGCCAGGCCACTCACGGTGGCGTGCATGTCGGTGCCGCCCAGGGCTTCGTCGGTTGCGATTTCGCCTGTGGCCGCTTTGAGCAAAGGCGGTCCGGCCAGAAAGGCCTTGGCTTGACCGCGCACCATGATCACGTAGTCTGACAAGCCGGGCATATAGGCCCCACCTGCAGTGGACGAGCCGTGCACCACGGTGAGCACCGGCAGACCCGCAGCCGACAGGCGTGCCAGGTTATAGAACATGCCGCCGCCACGGATGAATTTTTCGACGCGGTATTTGCGCAGGTTGGAGCCCGCCGACTCGACCAAGTGCACAAAGGGCAGCTTGTTTTCCAGCGCGATCTCTTGGCAGCGCATGAGTTTTTGGTTACCGGCTTCGGTCAGGGCTCCGGCGTCGATGCCTGAGTCGGTTACCACCACCATGCAGCGTACGCCGCTGACCATGCCAATGCCGGCAAGCTGTGAGCCGCCCGGCACGCAGCGCGACAGGTCCGGGTCGTCCATGCCATAGCCGGCCAGCGTGGCCAGCGGTAAGAAAGGCGCGCCGGGGTCGAGCAGTTGCGCGAGGCGTTCGCGGGGCAGCAAGGCACCGCGTTTGTCAAACCGTTCGGCCGATTTGGCCGAGGCGTCAATTGCGCGTTGTTCCAGCGCGTGCCATTCGTCAATCAATGCCAGCATGCCCCGGCGTTGGGTCACGAATGCTTCGGACGCAGTGTGAAGAGCAGATTGAAAAGACGTCATGGTGTTCTTTGAAAAAATGCAAAGGTGATCGCTATTGCACCTGAGTGTGTCCAAGAATGCCAGTGGCTTGCCACAGGTTGTGCATAATGTGCACATGGTGCTTTCCCTGATGAAAAAATGCCTGTAGCCCACGCCCAACCCCTATTGCCCATCCTAAAAGGCCCACGTCTAGGTGCGCAAAGCCTGGACCGAGCGATGGGCTTGGTGAATTTGATCGCTCGACATCACGATCAAGGCATTGCTTTAAGCGTCTTGGTAAAGGTCTGCGGACTCGATCGCACGACCGTCTGGCGCATGGTGGATAACCTGCTACATGCAGGTTTGATCACAAAAAATACGCAAACAGGTACGTTGGCTTTGGGGCCGCGTGCCACGGCCTGGGGAGCCGTCAGTTTTGGGCAGTCTGCCTTGATTCGACAATGCCAACCTGTGATGAAGAACTTGGCACGTGCCAGTGGGGACAACGTATTTTTGGTCTTGCGCTTGGGCGACTACAGCCATTGTCTGCATTTAGAGCAGGGCGCGCATGCCGTGCGGTCCTTTCGACAAACCGTGGGTGAAACCCGATTATTAGGCTTGGGCGTGGGCAGCATCGCAATGCTTGCCGCCTTAGCTGATGAAGCGTTGGATGCGCATCACACCCGCCAGATCGAAAGTTACAACCAAGAAGGCGTGACGCGTGCGCAACTGCTGCGCTGGGTTCGATCTGCCAGACAAAGGGGATTTGCCTACCGCAACACTTCAGGCATTGCGGCGGTGGGCTTGCATGGATTCCTAGAAGGTGGCGCTGT
>CANBWK010000190.1 GCA_947373105.1 Comamonadaceae bacterium
GCAACCGCATCATGGTGCCGTTCTACGTGTACTACTCGATGTTTGGTTTCCAACGCATTGGCGACTTGGCATGGGCTGCTGGCGACATGCAAGCACGCGGCTTCTTGTTGGGCGGCACATCGGGCCGTACCACCTTGAACGGCGAAGGCCTGCAGCACGAAGACGGTCACAGCCACATCATGGCCAACACCATTCCGAACTGCGTGTCTTATGACCCTACCTTCGCACACGAAGTCGGCGTCATCCTGCACCACGGTTTGAAGCGCATGGTGGAGAAGCAAGAAAACGTTTTCTACTACATCACCTTGTTGAACGAAAACTACGCGATGCCAGGCATCACGCCTGGGACCGAAGCACAAATCATCAAGGGCATGTACTTGTTGCAACAAGGCGAGGGCGATAAAAAATCACCACGCGTGAACTTGTTGGGCTCAGGCACCATCTTGCGCGAATCTATCGCCGCACGCGATTTGTTGGCCAAAGATTGGGGCGTCGCTGCCAACGTGTGGAGCTGCCCAAGCTTCAACGAGCTCACCCGCGATGGCCAAAATGCTGAGCGCTATAACCTGCTGCACCCCGCTGATGCACCCCAAGTGCCATTTGTGACCGCGCAGTTAGACTCATACACCGGTCCCGTGGTTGCCTCAACAGACTACATGAAGGCCTATGCCGAACAGATCCGTCCTTTCATCCCCAAAGGGCGCACCTACAAAGTGTTGGGCACCGACGGTTTCGGGCGTTCAGACTTTCGAAGCAAGCTGCGCGAACACTTTGAAGTCAACCGCCACTACATCGTGGTGGCTGCACTCAAAGCGCTGAGCGAAGAAGGCACTGTGCCCGTTTCTAAGGTGGTGGACGCCATCCAGAAATACGGCATCAAAGTCGACAAGATCAACCCGCTGTACGCATAAAAATCCGGGAGACATAACATGGCATTGATAGAAGTAAATGTTCCGGACATCGGGGATTTTGACGAAGTGGCCGTCATTGAGTTGTTGGTCAAAGTCGGTGACACCGTCAAGGCGGAACAGTCCCTCATCACCGTCGAATCAGACAAAGCGTCAATGGAAATTCCATCCAGTACCGCAGGTGTAATCAAAGAGCTGCGCGTCAAGCTTGGTGACAAAGTCAAGCAAGGCTCGGTTGTGTTGGTGGTGGAAGCTGCTGAATCGCCCTCTGTAACGCCTTCACCATTGGCCAAGGCCGCACCTGTGGCTTCAGGTCCTGTTGAAATCCATGTTCCTGACATTGGAGACTTCAAAGATGTGTCCGTCATCGAAGTCATGGTCAAGCTTGGCGACAGCATCAAGCTGGAACAATCTCTGATCACGGTGGAGTCCGACAAAGCAGCCATGGAAATTCCGTCCTCTGCTGCGGGCGTGCTCAAAGAGCTGAAAGTCAAAGTGGGTGACAAGGTCAATATCGGCGATCTGCTGGCCATTCTTGAAAGCACGGTTTCGACCACTCGGCCTGTTGATGTTGTACCAACCCCAGTGGCTGCGGTTTCTGCAGTAACAGCCACTGTTGCGGCCACTGGCGCGGTGAATGCCGTGTCTGCGCCTGCGCATGCCCCTGGCGGGGCAGCCTTGGGCTTGCCGCATGCCTCCCCATCGGTGCGCAAGTTCGCTCGCGAACTGGGTGTGCCTTTGGACGAAATCAAAGGCAACGGCCCCAAAGGTCGCATCACCCAAGACGATGTTCAAGCCTTCACCAAGGCCGTCATGTCGGGCGCTGCCCAAACCAAAGCGCAAGCGGCCAAAGCGCCTGCAGCTTCGGGTGGCGACGGTGCAGCCTTAGGTCTCATCCCATGGCCGAAGGTTGACTTTGCCAAGTTCGGCCCGATCGAGCGCAAAGAAATGGGCCGCATCAAGAAGATCAGCGGTGCCAATCTGTTGCGCAACGCCATCATGATTCCGGCCGTCACCAACCACGATGACGCCGACATCACCGACCTCGAAGCCTTCCGCGTCTCCACCAACAAAGAGAACGAAAAGTCGGGCATCAAAGTGACCATGCTGGCTTTCCTGATCAAAGCCTGCGTGGCCGCGCTCAAGAAATACCCCGAGTTCAACAGCTCGTTGGATGGCGATGCACTGGTCTACAAAAACTACTGGCATATCGGCTTTGCCGCCGACACGCCCAATGGTTTGATGGTGCCCGTGATCCGCGATTGCGACAAAAAAGGCGTCTTGCAAATCAGTAAAGAAATGGGCGAATTGGCCAAGAAAGCCCGTGACGGCAAACTCGGCCCCGCAGAAATGACCGGCGCTACCTTCACCATCTCCAGCCTCGGCGGCATCGGTGGCAAGTACTTCACGCCCATCATCAACGCGCCCGAAGTGGCCATTTTGGGCGTGTGCAAGAGCACCATGGAACCGGTGTGGGACGGCAAGCAGTTTGTGCCCCGTCTGATGCTGCCCCTGTCGCTGACATGGGACCACCGCGTCATCGATGGCGCCGCAGCGGCCCGCTTCAACGCGTTCTTGGGTCAAATCCTCAGCGACTTCCGTCGCGTATTACTCTAAACCTTGGGGGCGGACCCAAGCGCAACTTTGCTCGGCCCCCAACTGATTGAGAAAAACATGTCATTCATAGATATTCAAGTCCCTGACATTGGTGACTTCGACGAAGTGGCCGTGATCGAGTTACTGGTCAAAGTGGGCGACACCGTCAAAGCTGAGCAATCACTCATCACCGTGGAGTCCGACAAAGCGTCGATGGAAATCCCGTCGTCACACGCGGGCGTGGTGAAAGAGTTAAAGATCAAGCTGGGCGACAAGGTCAAGCAAGGCTCGGTGGTTTTGGTGTTGGATGCTGAAGGCGCAGCCTCTTCACAGTCAGAACCCGCAGCGACCTCAGTCGGGGCCAGTAGGTCGGACTCAGTGAGTCCGACAGCACCTGTTCAGCCTGCAACCGCTGCAGCCCCCGCACCCACAGCCTCATCCTTCGGCGAGAACTATGCAGGGGTGGCCGACATCGATTGCGATGTGCTCGTTTTGGGCGGTGGCCCCGGCGGTTACTCGGCTGCGTTTCGCGCAGCAGACCTCGGGCTGAACGTCGTCATCGTCGAGCGCTACGCCACCTTGGGTGGCGTGTGCTTGAACGTGGGTTGCATCCCGTCCAAAGCCCTGCTGCATGTCGCGGCAGTGATGGACGAAGTCAGCCACATGGCCGACCTGGGCGTGGACTTTGGCGCACCGGTGGTCAACATCGACAAACTGCGCGGCCACAAAGAAAAAGTCATCGGTAAGTTGACCGGCGGCTTGGCTGCCATGGCCAAGATGCGCAAGGTCACCACCGTGCGCGGCTTGGGCCAGTTCGTGGGTGCCAACCACCTTGAAGTGTCCGAGACCACCGGCACTGCACAAGCGCAAAACGGCAGCAAAAAAGTGATCGCCTTCAAGAACGCCATCATCGCTGCGGGTTCGCAAGCTGTGCGTTTGCCTTTCATGCAGAAGGATCCTCGGGTTGTGGACAGCACCGGTGCTTTGGAACTCAAAGAAGTGCCCAAGCGCATGCTCATCTTGGGCGGCGGCATCATCGGCCTTGAAATGGGCACGGTTTACAGCACGCTTGGCGCACGCCTGGACGTGGTGGAAATGATGGA
>CANBWK010000191.1 GCA_947373105.1 Comamonadaceae bacterium
GTTGTGGTTTTAACGGGCCTGGGCTTGAAGTTCAGCGCCATCGTGCTCGACTATGCAGACGGGTCCCTCTTTCTCACGGCCCTGTTCACGGGACTGGTGGTGTGGATCGTGGGCTTGGCGGTGCCCGTCACAGCCTCCTACATTATTTGCGCTGTCATTGCCGCGCCGGCCATGATCAAGTTGGGGGTGCCGGACTACGCCGCGCACATGTTTATTTTTTACTATGCGGTGCTCTCGGAGGTGTCGCCTCCCACAGCCTTGTCGCCCTTTGCCGCGGCGGCCATTTGCAAAGGTGACCCTTATAAAACCACTTTCCAAAGTTGGAAATACGTCGCGCCTGCCATCTTGGTTCCATTTATTTTTGTGCTCGACCCCGCGGGCGTCGCCCTCCTTTTAATGGGCAATGTCAAAGCCCTTGCGGCCGCCAATTGGAGCGAGATTGCCTGGATTGTATTTACCGCCTCGGCAGGTATCGTGGCCTTGGCGGGGGGCTTGCAAAATTGGTTTTTGATCAAAACCAGCTTCATTGAAAGATGGGTGCTGATCGCCTCAGGCGTCGCGCTCACTTACCCTTCTGCCGTTGGCGATATCGGCGGCTTCGCTGGGTTGGCCGCGGTGGTCGTGCTGCAATGGCTCAGGCAATCCAAGCCACAAGCCACCTGAATGCTTCAGTCAGTTCAATTCACAAACTGCTCAGAACCCACAATGCCCAGCTTGGTCAGGCCCATGCGCTGGGCGCTGGCCATCACGCCGGCCACCGCTTCGTACTTGGCCTTGGCGTGCGAGCGGATGTGCAGCTCAGGCTGTGGCTGAACGGCCGCTGCCTCGGTGAGCTTTTGCTCCAGCTCGGCGCGGCTGGCAATCGGCTTGCCGTTCCAGTTCACCACGCTTTGTGCGTTCACATCGATCTTGATCACCACCGGGTCGAACTTCTTGGGTGCGTTGGTGTTCACCGGCATGTCCAGATTCACCGAGTGCAGTTGCGCCGGAATCGTGATGATCAACATGATCAAGAGCACCAACATCACATCGATCAGCGGTGTGGTGTTGATGTCCATCATCACTTCGGGCTCGCCGCTGGCGCCGCCTCCTACATTCATGGCCATGGTCTTGTTCCTTGGGTTGTCTTGTCGATGCGTGAGCTTGATTACGGTTGCTTACGGTTGCGGCTCGGTGATAAAGCCCACCTTGGTGATGCCTGCGCGTTGCACCGCATAGAGCACCCGGCCCACCGACTCAAAGTCGCTCTTGCCATCGCCCCGGATCTGCACTTCAGGCTGGGGCTTGGCCACCGCAAACTTCTTCATCCGGTTGAACAAGTCGTCTGAATTTTTGATCGGCGTGTCGTATAAAAATATCTTGCCTTTGACATCCACCGAGATGATCACGTTTTCCGGCTTGGTCTCGCGCACCAGGTTGCTCTCCTTGGGCAGGTCCACCTTGATGGACGTGGTCACCACCGGAATCGTGATCAAGAAAATGATCAACAGCACCAACATCACGTCCACCAAAGGCGTGGTGTTGATCTCGCTCATGATCTCGTCATCGGCCTCGCCTACATTCATCGCCATGGTCAGGCTCCTGTGCTTATTTTTGCGGGGTGGCCAAGATCACCGAGTGCAGGTCCGAGCCAAACGCGTTGACGTCTTCCATCACCGCCTTGTTGCGTCGCACCAGCCAGTTGTAGCCCAACACCGCAGGCACCGCCACGGCCAGACCAATGGCCGTCATGATCAAGGACTCACCCACCGGGCCAGCCACTTTGTCAATGGACGCTTGCCCCGTCATGCCGATCTTGACCAGCGCGTTGTAGATGCCCCAAACCGTGCCGAACAAACCAACGAATGGGCCGGTGGAGCCCACCGTGGCCAACACGGCCAAGCCGTCTTGCATGCGGCTTTGCACGTTGTTGATAGCGCGCTGTATGCTCATGCTAAGCCAGGTGTTGAAGTCAATGGCGCCCAGCAAGCCCGTGTGCTTGGTGGCACTCTCCAGGCCCTTTTCTGCAATGAAGCGAAACGGGCTGTCTTCGTGCAATGTATCCGCGCCTTGGCGCACCGTGCCGGCGGTCCAAAAGCTGTCTTGCGCGGCCTTGGCAAAGCGCATGTTTTTGGACTGCTCAAACAGCTTGGTCACGATCACATACCAGCTGCCCATGGACATCAGCACCAAGATCAGCAAGGTGCCCTTGGCAACGATGTCGCCTTGCGCCCACAGGGCCGCTAGCCCATAGGGGTTCTCTTCACCCGCATGCGCATCGGCCGCCGGTGCCGAAACGGCCACGGGTGCTGCTGGCGCTGCGGGCTCCACTGCGGCTGCAGGGGCAGCAGGGGCCGGTGCCGCTGCCACAGGCGCCGCCTCTTTAGGCTTGGCCGCAAAGCTGCTGCTGGCCAGGGCCAGGCCTGCCGCCATGCCGATGCTCCACAGCAACGTCTTGACTTGTTTGTTCATCATGGGTGACTCCTGCTTGACTTGATCTGAATGTGTTTTAAAAAATAGCGATTGGAAACCGGGCCCCTTTTTTTCAGGCCCTTACTCCAGCTTCCAGGTGTATCGCATGCTCGCCCAACCCTCGACGGGGTGGCCGTTTTCTGTGCCGGGTTTGAACTGGCACTTCGACAATCCTTGACGGGCCGCTTCATCCAAGCGCCTAAAGCCCGAGCTCTTGTCCACAGCCGATTCTTTGACTTTGCCGTCCACGCCCACCAAGAACTTCAAGGTCACGGTGCCTTCCTCTTCCAGGCGGCGCGACGCGCTGGGGTAATCAGGCTTCTCGCACGAAGAGGCCGAGATCACCGCCGCAGTGCGAGCGGGCGGTGCCGGTGGTGCAGGCGGAGCCGGTGGCGGGTTGCTCATCACCGGCAGCGGCGACGGCGGTGCTTCGGGCTGCGGCTTGTTCGACACCGCTGCAATCGCATTGACCGGCGGCGGTGTGTTCACCTGCACCTCGACCGGCGGCACATAAGCGGGCGGCGGCGGGGGCAGGTTTTTGGGCGGCGGCGGAGGTGGTTGCGGCGGTGGTGGGGGTTTGAGCTCTTCGAGCAGCACGGCTTCCACAGGGGGTTTGACGAGCTTGACAAACTTGTTCGCTAACCCCGAGTTGATGGCCCAGAACAAGAGGCCATGCAACGCCACCACGACCGACAGACCCACCATGTGCTTACGGGGTGACCGCTGTCTACTGGCGTAGTCTTTCATCAGCTTTGTATTCCATTTTCGATGGCGCTTAGTTTACGACCAATTCCGCTTTGAACAAACGTGCCCCTCGCAAAGCAAGCGCCGACCTGTAAACCTTTGCATTTGTAGGTCGACGGGTTCAGCCCCGACATTGATTTGCCATTATTTTCCATTTATTTTAAGTTATTGGTATTTTAGTACTCAAAAATAGTTGTTTTTTGTATTCCTATACGCCAATTGGCGGATTGATTTTGGATTTTTTTATCCGAAACTAGGTACATCAATCTTCGGATAACCCAATTTATTTCGTCTTCACGACCTTAGGAACTCATCATGGCCATCAGCAAAAGCA
>CANBWK010000192.1 GCA_947373105.1 Comamonadaceae bacterium
GCCCCAAATCGCACCGCACGGGCAGTGGCGTTCAGGCGGGTCCCTGCGCAAGTGGGGCAGGCCACATCGGCCACGTCTTCGACTTCGGGTTCGGCAAAGGTTTTCTCGCGGCCTTTGTCTTTGTCATCGGCCACCGAGTCGTCATAAACTTGGCGCTGGTCTTTGGTGAGTTTGACGCCAGTGCCCACGCAATCGGGGCACCAACCGTGCTTGCTGTTGTACGAGAACAAACGCGGATCGAGCTCCGCATACGAGGTGGCGCACACCGGGCAAGCTCGCAGCGTGGAGAACGCCTGCAAGCGCCCAATGTGTGCGGTGGGGGCGCGTGCCGTCATGGCTTCTTGCAGGCCCGCCAAATCGCTGAGCACATGGACCACGCCTTTGCCGTGCTCCAGCGCCTGCGTCAAAGCGGCGCGCAAGGCGGCTTCGTTGCTGGCGCTCACATCGAGGCTGGCCACGGGCAACTCGATGGTGTGCTCCTTGAAACGGTCGATGCGCGGAAAACCCAGCGTGGGCAGAAAGTTGCCGTCCACCCGCAAGTGCGTGTAGCCCTTGGGGCGCGCCCAATCGGCCAGCTCGGTGTAAACACCCTTGCGGTTCATGACCAGCGGCGCGAGCAGGCCGATGTGCTGGCCTTTGAAGTTTTTAAGCAACTGCGCGACGATGCTGTCGGGCGTTTGCGGTTGCACCGGCGCGCCGTCGTGCACGCAATGCTGGATGCCCAATTTGACGTAGAGCAAGCGCAAGAAATGCCACACCTCGGTGGTGGTTCCCACGGTAGATTTGCGGCCGCCACGCGACAGACGCTGCTCAATGGCCACCGTCGGCGGAATGCCGTACACCGCGTCCACCTCGGGCCGTCCGGCGGGTTGCACGATGCTGCGGGCGTAAGCGTTCAGGCTTTCGAGGTAACGGCGTTGGCCTTCGTTGAACAAAATGTCAAAGGCCAGGGTGGATTTACCTGAACCACTGACGCCGGTGATGACGTTGAATTTGCCACGCGGAATGTCAACGCTCAGGCTCTTGAGGTTGTGTTCTTTGGCGTTGACGATTTGGATGGCGTCCGGGCCCAGCGTTTTTCGCCCCCTCAGCGAGGTTGTAGGAGCAGCGGGTGACGATGTGTGGCGCGCAGCGACTTCTGAGGAACCCGATACCCCTAGAGCCTCGCTGCCCCACTCACCAACACCTTTTTCTCGCAACACACCGATTTCGCCCATCGACTCGGCATACTCACGCAGCGCTTGCCCGGTGTGCGATGTCGGGTGCTGACGGACGTCTTCAGGCGTGCCTTCGGCGACGATCAAGCCACCGGCGTCGCCGCCTTCGGGGCCGAGGTCGATCAGCCAGTCGCTGGCGCGGATCACGTCCAGATTGTGCTCGATGACGATCAAGGAGTTACCCGCTTCAAGCAGCTTGCGCAGAGCACGCATCAGCTTGGCAATGTCATCAAAATGCAGGCCCGTGGTGGGCTCGTCAAACAAAAACAACGTGCCTTTGCGGCTCAGCGGTTGGCGGCTGTTGGAAGCGGTTTTGGCCGCGCCCGCCAAAAAGCCCGCCAGCTTCAAGCGCTGGGCTTCGCCGCCCGACAAGGTGGGCACGGGTTGGCCAAGTTTGACATATTCGAGCCCCACGTCCACGATGGGTTGCAAGGCGCGGATCACATCGCGGTCGTTGGCAAACAACTGCGCGGCCTCGCTCACCGTCAGGTCGAGCACGTCGGCCACGTTGAGTTTTCGGGGGAGATGTGAATTGAGGAAATTGGGATCTGACCCCAATTGAAGGCGTTCGATGGTGACTTCCAGAATCTCAGGGCGGTAGCGTTTGCCGTCGCAGTCTTGGCAGCGCAAATACACGTCGCTCAAGAACTGCATTTCCACGTGTTCAAAGCCGGAGCCGCCGCAGGTGGGGCAGCGACCATCGCCGCTGTTGAAGCTGAATTTGCTGGCGGTGTAGCCGCGTTGTTGGGACAAGCCTGCTGTGGCAAACAGCTCGCGAATCGTGTCCCATGCGCCCACGTAACTGACGGGGTTGGAGCGGGCGGTTTTGCCGATGGGAGATTGGTCGACAAACACCACATCGCTCAAATGATCGGCCCCCAACAAACGGTCGTGCAAACCCGGGGTTTCGGTGGCTTTGCCAAAGTAGCGGAGCAAGGCCGGCGCCAGCACATCCTGTATCAAGCTCGACTTGCCCGAACCCGAAACACCGGTGACGCACACCAAGCGCTGCAGCGGAAACTCCACCGCGATATTTTGCAAATTGTGTTCACGCACGCCTTCCAAAATCATGCGCGGCGTGCTGTCGGTGACCATGCGTTTAAAGCCCATGCCCACTTGTTTGCGGCCGCCCAAATACGAACCGGTCATGGTGTCGGCCAAGCGCAGTTCGTCGGTGGTGCCGTCAAACACAATGTGCCCGCCCTTCTCACCGGGGCCGGGGCCCATGTCAATCACACGGTCGGCGGCCAGCATGACGGCTGGATCGTGTTCGACCACCACCAACGTATTGCCGGCATCGCGCAAGCGGTGCATGGCTTCGGTGATACGGCTCATGTCGCGGGGGTGCAGCCCGATGCTGGGCTCGTCCAGCACAAACAAGGTGTTGACCAGCGAGGTGCCCAAGGCCGTGGTCAAGTTGATGCGTTGCACTTCGCCGCCGCTCAGGGTGCGGCTTTGCCGGTCCAGCGTGAGGTAGCCAATGCCCACATCGCACAAATACTGCAGGCGCGTGGTGATTTCTTCGAGCAACAGTTTGAGGGCTTGCGATTCGCCATCGGTACCTCGCGCTGCCAATGCGGTGCGGGCCATGCCGTCAAAAAATCGGCGCAAACGGTCGAGCGGCATCAACATCAAATCGTGCAGGCTCAGGCCGGACAATTTTTCAA
Organism: Comamonadaceae bacterium; assembly: GCA_947373105.1. GTDB lineage: Bacteria > Pseudomonadota > Gammaproteobacteria > Burkholderiales > Burkholderiaceae_C > Limnohabitans_A. The sequence continues at coordinate 2,885 of CANBWK010000192.1, forward strand.
GCTGGTCGCGGCTCCAGCCGACGCCTTGCGGCATGAAGCGCTGCGCTGCGGGCATCACGGCGTTGGCGTCTTGCAGGCTGCCGATGCGCCAAATCAGGCTGTCGGTTTTGAGGCGGGCACCCCCGCAATCGCCACAAGGCGTGTAGCTGCGGTATTTGGACAAGAGCACGCGAATGTGCATCTTGTAGGACTTGGTCTCTAGGTATTCGAAGAAACGTTTGATGCCGTACCACTGCTGGTTCCACTTGCCATTCCAATTGGGGGAGCCTTGGATGACCCAATGCCTTTGTTCTTCGGTGAGCTTGTTCCATGCGGTATCGCGCGGGATGCCGGCGACTTCGGCGTAGCGCATCATGTCGTCTTGGCATTCTTTCCAGGCGGGGGTCTGGATGGTCTTGATCACCCCGGCGCGCAGTGTGAGTTTGTCGTTGGGAATGACCAAGCCATAGTCCACGCCAATGACCCGCCCAAAGCCACGGCAAGTCTCGCACGCGCCAAAGGCCGAATTGAACGAGAACATCGAGGGCAAGGGTTCGGGGTAACGCAAATCGCTTTCGGGGCAATGCAAGCCGGTGGAGTAGCGCCACAGTTCAGCTTCTTCGCC
>CANBWK010000193.1 GCA_947373105.1 Comamonadaceae bacterium
GCAGCAGGGCCAGAGTTTCCAGCGGCATCGATATTTTTAATTAACAATTGCGCGTAATTGCCATCAGCCACACCGTCTTTGGACAGGTCAATAGGATAAGTGCTTGCAGTGACCCAAGATTTACCTGAGTCCAAGCTGAATTGCGTCACTACACCCTGACCAGTTTCACTGGGTTTGTAACTGAAATTCGGAGAATTCGTAATCGAATCATGACCGTAATTGGCATCCAGCAAGGTACCGTTCGCAACACTTCCAGAATCGCTCATGGCAATATTAGTAGGTGCAGAAACAGGTGGCGTTGTATCTATGACAAGGCTATGCGATGCCGGGGCACTGACCTTGTTACCGGCGTCATCGATCACAGTGGCATACACGTTGTAGGTGCCTTCTGGGGTCGTTGCAGCCGTGTTGTTCCACAACCAATTTCCCTGGGCATCTGTTTGCTTGTAATCAGTGGCTTTAACGACACCATTAACGTCTTTCAATTCCACTTGAACCCAAACGGAGCTCAAGCTCTTACCGGCCGCATCGGTAACTGTCCCCTTGTAGGACAGGGTTTGATCATTGGTTACAAAGTCGTTGTTGAATGTTCCAGTGTCATTAGAATTACTTGCTGCATCGACAATCGTTGTGATTTTCACAAGAGCCGTTGCATTTGCATCCGGAGTTGCTCCAGGTTTGTAATTTTGGCTGGTGGATGTGTCGATGACCACAGACTGCGTGTCATATCCCCCTCCAGTCAAATTGGCACCTGTAGGCACAACCGGATTGACAGCATTGCCTGCCAAGTCAATGATGGACGCCTTCAAGGTGTAAGCCCCATCCAAACGATTCACCCCTGTGTTATCCCAAACCCAATTGCCCGCGCTGTCTGGACTCACCGTTGCACTTGCGACCACTGCATTCGCGTTGTCTTTGAGTTCGAGGAGGACCACATCGCCATTATTGGTAAATCCAGTCACTTTGCCCTTGTAGAGCAACGCATTGTTGTTCGTCACAAAGTCTGAATTACTGATTCCGGTATCTGTCGTGATAGACAAAATATCAATCGTCGCTTTGATGTTGGCATCGGGTGTTGCATTCGGGCTGTAATTGTTGCCACTGCTGGTGTCAATCACCACTTTTTGATTGCCATTGGCCCCAGTGTCAGTGTTCACCATATTGCCAGCGGCATCCACAATCGTTGCCGTCAACGCGTAGGTGCCATCGGCTTGGGTCACGCCCGTTCTGTTCCAACTCCAAGCTCCAGTGCTGTCGGGCGTGACATAAGTGCTCGACACAAGCGCATTGTTGCTATCGGTTAACTTCAGCAAGACGACATCGCCATTGCTGACAAAGCCGCTCACCAGACCCTTGTAAGTCACGGTATTGTCGTTGGTGATGAAATCGGTGGCACTGGCTCCAGAATCCATCGAATTGCTTGCGGCATCCACGATGCTGGTGATGGAGACCGTGGCTTTGGCATTGGGATCAGGCAACACACTGGGGTTGCCATTGGGGGGGTAGTTATTGCCACTGCTGGTATCGATGACCAGCGGGGTTCCATCCAACAGGCCCGACGTTTGACCGTTTAAAGTCGATTGCATTTTGATGGGATACACGCCATCAAGCAACGTATCCGTGGCCGGAATCTGAATTTTGTAGCTGCCATCAGCTCCTGCAGTCGTTGAGTAAGTCTTGTTGTTGACCGTGACAGACACCACACTGTTGGCGGTTGCTGTGCCACTGATCTCGGGATGGTTGTTGCTCGTGATGCCGTCATCAGACTTCGAGCCGGTGTCATTGAGCGAATCTGAGGTTAAATGCGCTGTCACAACGGGCTTGGTCGCAGTTGAGCCGCTTCCACCACCACCGCCTCCTCCGCCAGCCAAACCCAGTAAGGCCAAAGGTGCGAATAACAAAGGATTGACACCTGCAGCCAGCAAAACACCCACGGCAGCACCGGAGGCCTGTACTTCGCTGCCACCCAGAGCCATGCCAACGGGTACGCTGTTCATGTTCAAGGCCTGGACCGAAGACGCGCCAGATGCACTTTCGGGGATGTACTCATAAAATCGACCACTTTCAGCCTGACCGATCACGCCGTTGTAGCCGGCGGGCATCACCTCGTAATAGTCTTCAATCACCACATCAGATTCAAGACTGCCCTCCAGACTCAAGCGCAAATCCTTGCCCACCCTTTTGGCGCGGATATTTTCTGGGGCAAAACCCGTAGCCGAGTCTTCAAGTTGGTAACGTACGCCAGAAATAGCTTTGATCTTGATGGGCTGCCCTCTGTCGCCAGCGCCTTGCTCCAAATCGATCACTTGCTTGTTGTCCGGTCCACCATTGATTTTGATTTTGTATTGCTTAGACATAATTCTCCCTCTGTGTTTCTAAATTTTCGATGGGCTTGAGGCCCTGCACTTACTTCTTTGATCCCGTGATCACCATCACAACGCGCCTGTTAGGCGCATGGCACTCTTTGTTTTCGGGTGTGGGTTTGATGGCGCAACCCGTCTTGGCCAAATCCAAGGATCCGCGGCCTTCGGCTTCGATGCCGGTTTTGGACTTGAGTCCATGTGTCGTCAAATAATCTTTGACCACATCAGCACGGCGCTGAGACAAAAGCGCATTCAATTGATTAGGCCCAATGGCATCTGTGTAACCCAACACCTTGACCCGATCAATCGTGCTGTAAGACTCATTAAATTGTTGAATCCACTTGTCCAAAGTGGCATAACCGCTGTTACGCAACTCAGCTTTACCAAACTCAAACAAGGTATCTGCTTGCATGGAGATTTTTTGGGGTTCTGCCTGGACCACCGGCGCAACGGGTGCGGGGGCCTGTGCCACAAGGCAATCCTTCACCAAGGCGGCTCTGGAAACAGTATGAATTTGCCGGCGAGTGCCGGCCATCTCAGACTCAGCCTCTGACGTAGTGACATATTGCACTTGAGGCTTCCCGGGCACCATCTCCCGCAGCCGAAGGTAGACAATGCGACCTGCAGGCATTTCGAAACTCTGCCCCGGCTCTAACTTTCCTGAGTGCTGTCGGTTAGCATCGTCAATCACCACATTCACCGCAGCACGACCTGGCTCTACACAAAACTCGCTAAAGCCACCTTTAAGCAATGAGGCATGGTATTGACCATTCAGGTAAATATTGGCAGGTGATTGTGGCGTCAAGGCCTGCGCGCGGTACATCAAGATCTTGGCCTGGCTGGCCGCTGCAGGTGATGGGCGCACAAACACATCACCAAACATTTCGATCGACACTACCTGCGGAGTTTGAGAGGCCGCATTGAGCCCACACAAGGTCATGACCAGCGCACAAGCGCGAGATAACTTCTGCCACTGAAAGGCACCACCATGAGATCTCGTTTTATCCATACATTGAACCCTTGAAAATTGACGCATGCAATATCAGACATGTT
>CANBWK010000194.1 GCA_947373105.1 Comamonadaceae bacterium
GAACAATGCCTCTGGTGCAAAACGTCTAATTGTGCACAATGGATCATTTTTGACAAATGAGGTGATCATGTCGGTTCATTCTTTGCATCCTGTCGGCTCGGCCGATCCCGTCCACCGTGCCAAAGTGCATTTGGCTGCTTCACTGCGCATGGCGGTGGTCGATGAACTCGAAGAAGGCATTGACAACCATTTCACCATGAAGGTGCCCGGCCGAGAGGACCAGTATTTGGTCTTGCCTTTCGGCTTGCATTGGTCTGAGGCCCGGGCCAGCGACATGATCATTTTTGACGAAGAGGGACGCACCCTTGAAGGCCATGGCGTGGTGGAGTTGTCTGCGCAATGCATTCATGCGCCCCTGCACCGCATCACGGGTGCCAATGTGGTGTTGCACACCCACCAGCACTGGGCCATGGCGCTGAACATGCTCAAGGACAACCACTTGTTGTCGGCCAGCCAAACTGCGGCATTTTTTGATGGGCAAATTGCCTATGACGACGATTACCAAGGCTTGGCCAGTTCGCTGGCAGAAGGCGAACGTTTGGCCGCGTGCCTGGGCAATAAGCCGATTTTGTTCATGAAAAACCATGGCGTGGTCGTGACGGGTGAAACCGTGGCGCAAGCCTACCGCCGCATGTACAAACTCGAGCGGGTCTGCCGTGCGCAGGTGATGGCTTTGGCCACAGGGCAAGCCATTGAAGTGCTCAGCCCTGAAGTGATTAAGCGTGTCAACACCCCATCACCCGACGATCGCCACCCGCGTGCCGAGCGCGAGCGGATGTTCTTTGAAGCCCGTATGCGCATGTTGGACCGCGATTTGCCGGGTTATGCCGATTGAGCTCAGTGGGCATTGGGTGTGTTAACGGTTGAGCCGTCATGCGCCAATTTATACGCCATTTTTTGGACAAGCTCTCAGGCCCTAGGCATGATGAAGAGTTAGTGATCGACATGAACCAAACACCCTTCGGGGTGGTGGTTGTGGACTCGCAAACCGGTCAATTCTTAAGAGTCAACGCAGTCTTCGCTCAGTTTGTGGGGCGCACGACGCAAGAGTTGCTGTCATCTCATTGGTCGCACATTGCTGTGGATGAGACCGCCCAAGCGGTCTCTGAAGGGCTGGTTTTTTTAAATCATGCAGCTTCGGTCATGGCCGTTCATGAGCAGCGGTTTCTCAGACCCGACGGCGTCATGATGTATGGCGAAGTCACAAAGTTGACGAACAGTCAGTCGAGCAGTTCGGGCACTTTCACTCTTTTGGTCAGGGACATCGCCGCGCGCATGCGATCGATGGAACGACTGCGCATCAATGACCAGCGTTACCGTTTATTGGCGGACAGTGCCCGTGATGTGGTGTGGACCATGAGTCCCATGGGTGAGATCACTTACATCAGCCCCGCCATCGAGCAACTCAGGGGTATTACGCCGCAAGAAGCGATGAAGATGCCCATCGAAGAGACGCTGACACCAGCGTCGCAAGCGGTCTCTTTGGGGTATTTCATGGACTTGGGAGCGGCCATTCAAAAGGGTGAGCCTTTACCGAGTTTTCATGGCAACTTGGAATATTACCGAAAGGACGGCTCCACTTTTTGGACCGAAGTTTTATCGTTTCCTTTGATGAACAAGGACGGTCAATTGGTTGAAATCGTCGGGGTGACTCGCGATATCAGTGAGCGCAGACTCTATGAGGAAAACCTCCTCAAGGCCCGCGATGCGGCAGAGAAAGCCAATGCGGCGAAAAGCGAATTTTTGGCGCATATCAGCCATGAAATTCGCACGCCCATGACCGCCATCATGTCTTTGACTGATTTGGCTTTAACGACCGACCTCAATGACGTTCAACGCGAGTACTTGAGCAAAACAAAAAGTTCAGGGGATTTGCTCTTAGGCATCATCAATGACATTTTGGACCTGTCCCAAATGGAGGCCGGAAAATTTGTTTTAGTCAATGCGCCCTTTGATTTGTTGGGCGTGTTGCGGCAAGTTTCGCATGTGGTGGAGGACACCTGTTCGCTCAAAGGTTTGCGCTATCAGGTGGAGGTGGCGCAGGATGTGCCGCTCGCCTTGCAAGGCGATGCGCAACGCATCGCGCAAGCACTTTTGAATATGGTGGGTAATGCGGTCAAGTTCACGGAACAAGGTCACATTGATGTGCGGGTCACGCGCTTGGGCGGGGATGATTCAGGAGCGCACTTGGAGTTTTCAGTGAAAGACACCGGTGTGGGCGTCGACCCTGCTTTTCAAGCTTCGGCATTTGAGGGATTTGCCCGTGGCGACAATGCGCTCACCCGAAGCCACAGCGGAACGGGTTTGGGCTTGGCCATTACCAAGCGCCTTGCAAACAGCATGGGCGGTGATGTGGGTGTGAAGTCGGCACTGGGCCAAGGGGCTACTTTTTGGTTCACTGTGCGAGTACCCCTGGCGTCAAGCGCAATGCGGAATCCCCAAAACCCCCATCTTTCTGATCCCGAATGGAAGGCGACTTTAAAGGGCAAAAAAGTCCTTGTGGTAGACGACAACCCGACCTTGAGCAAAATTTTGATCCAGTTGTTGACCCTCGTCGGCATTGAGGTAGAAACTGCAGAAAATGGACTGGAGGCCTTGCGGATATTGGAAGCCTCGAGTTTTCAGCTGATTTTGATGGACATGCAAATGCCCATCATGAACGGGTTGGAGGCGACCAAAGTGATTCGACAAAATGTCGCCCTCCAAGACCTGCCGATCATTGCCTTGACTGCCGGAGGGTTTGAGAAAGATCGGGACCAATACCTCCAGGCAGGAATGAACGACTATCTGAGCAAGCCCTTTCACTATGAAGAATTGCTCGATGTGTTGTACCGTAACTTACCCGTGCCCTTGAACCGGGTCAACTAGCGCTGCCTTCAAACAGGCTTTACTTGCTCATCATCCGCATGGCATCTTCCAACCCTTTGAGGGTCAGCGGGAACATCCGCTGACTCATCAACTGCTGAATGATGGCGATGCTCTGGCGGTACTGCCACACCCCTTGAGGTTCTGGGTTGATCCAAGCAAATTTGGGGAAGGTGTGCGTCAGGCGTTGCAGCCATTCGGCACCGGCTTCTTCGTTGTTGTACTCGACACTGCCGCCGGTTTGCAAAATTTCATAGGGACTCATGGTGGCGTCGCCGATGAAAATGAGCTTGTAGTCCTTGTTGTATTTGCGCAGGATGTCCCAGGTTGGAAACTTTTCAGCGTACCGGCGCTTGTTGTTCTTCCACATGAAATCGTAGACGCAGTTGTGGAAGTAGTAAAACTCCAGGTGCTTGAACTCGGCCTTGGCGGCTGAAAATAATTCTTCCACCCGCGCAATGTGGTCGTCCATGGTGCCGCCCACGTCCATGAGCAGCAAGACTTTCACATTGTTGTGCCGCTCGGGCACCATTTTGATGTCCAGAAA
>CANBWK010000195.1 GCA_947373105.1 Comamonadaceae bacterium
TCCAAGCGTTTGAGTGTGGCCTCGACCTTGGCGTATTCTGAGGCGGTACCGTAAATCAAAATGGCATTGTTGACACCATCGGCCATGAGGCGCAATCCACTTGTAAAGCTGACGGTGGTGATGCCCGCGCCTTGCACCGTGCTTCGTCCTGCATTGGCATTAAGTGCGCCGGCACCACCGCCGACGCCGCCGGTTGTGCCGCCGATACCCAAAATAGAGCCCGTGGCACCTGCTGCCTGACCTAGTGCAGGCGCAACGCCCGTGTTGGCTGCAGCGCCTTGCGTGGCGGTGCCATTGCCAAACAACCCATTGAGCACGTTAGCCAAATGGGCCGCATTGCCGTTTTGCACGGGGTAGACAAACAATTGCGACTCGGTGGAGCTTGCGCCGGGGCGGTCGATTTTTTCGAGCCAGACGCGTGCTTCGTCAATATAAGCCGCGCGTGGGGTAATAACCAACACACTGTTCATACGCTCAAGCGGCACGATGCGCAAAGCGCCAAATAACGGGAAGCTTGCGGACATGCTGGCCGCTTGAGCGGCGGCAGATCCTGTTGCACCGGCTGGACCACCAGGGGCAGCTGCAGTTGCGGCTGTGGGTGCACCACCTGGCTGGCCTGCAGCCGGTGCACCGCCTGAGGTGGTGCCAGCGGCGGACAATGCGGCGGCACCGCCTGGCGAGAACACACGCAAAGCCAAGTCCACTTCTTTCGTGGTGATGTGTTTGAGCGGAATCACAGCTATTGACATGCCTTTGAGCATGTCGACGTCAAAGGTGTTGACGATGTCAAGCCAGCCTTCGGCCTGCGCACGGTTGCCTACCATGACCAGAAGATTGCGCACCGTGTCAACACGAACGATGGCGCCTTGTGCCATGGGCTGCAGGATGGAAGCCATTTCGGCCGCGCCAATGTATTTCAGCGGCACGATGATGGCGCCGTGGCCTGCTTGCAGCGTGGTGTTTTTAACGGCTTGGCGCAGGTTGGGGACGATATTTTTGACCACCTCAGGCCGGCCAATGTGGTAGGTGCCGCGGCTGTCTTGCGCCATGACGAAGCCGTTGGCAAGCAAGGCATTTTCGAGCATGTAGACCGCATCGTCGGTCGTGATGTTGCCTTGTGTGGACAGTGTAACGGTGCCAGATATGGGCGGGTGGATCAGGTAATTGACCTTGGCCATCTCGCGCATGATGATGTGGACCACATCGCCCAAAGGTGCGTCTTCAAATTTAAGGCCCGCAGTGCCGCCGGGCACGGCTGAACCTGCAGCGGGCGCTGCAATGACGCGGTCGTTACCACGCAAAACATGGGCGCCGTCGTTAGGCAACACGATTTTTGGTTCTGGCGGCTGTGCTTTGGCTGCAGCTGTTGTAGGGGCAACTGGGGCTTCTGTCGCGGCTGGGCCGGGCGTCACACTGATCACCGGGGTCGCACCGGGCGTAGGTGACGTTACGGGGCCTGACGCTGAAGGCGTGATATTGACCAAAGTTTTGGCCGGTGGGGCACCACCACCAATGGTGAACTGCGCCAAAGCATTGAGCGCCAACAGGGGCGTCAATGACAGGATGGCTAATTGGAAAAATGTTTTCATGAAGGGTTTATGTCCCGTTTGGGGTGTGATTTTGACACGCTTATTGGGTGGCCATAGCCGCACGGCGTCGTAAGCGTTCTTCAAGCTCGATGCGGGTGGCATCTGGCAGGCCTGGCGGGATGACCACCCCGCCAATGCTGGCCCCGGGTCGGCCGCTTGGCGCGGGCACACCGGGTTGCGCAGCAAAAGGCACGGGGGGGGGTGGCGCGCTGAGCTTGGCGTATTCCAGATTAACCATACGCGTTTCGTTTTTCTCGCGGGTGAAGGTGGCACTGCGGGCTTCGATTTTGGCAAGCTTCCAGTCGCCGACCAAGCCGTCCATGGGCACATTGCGCACTTTGCCTTCGGCCCGCAAAACAACGCTGCCTTTGTCGCCCGCGATCAAGCCAAACACATGGGCACCGGCCAGTGCGTCTGGCCTGGGTGGTGGGGGCGGTGGTGGCGGTGGCGGTGGCGGTGGTGGTTGGCGACGGTCAAAAGAAAATACGGGCCGCTCGTTGAGCGCCGCAAACACAGGCGCATCGGTGCTCGAGCCCACGGGTTCTGTGATGCCCACTTGGGGTATGACGGCTTCTACGGGGGCGGGGGGCTTCCATTGGACGTTGCGAATGTCGCCGTCACGGTCGATCCACAAGACACCCAAGCCTGCGCTGCACGCCAACAACACGGCCAAAAAGACCCATGTGCGGTTGAAAGTCATGGGCTTGGTAGCGGGGCGAATAGTGGGGCTCATTTTTTAGCCCTCAAAATAACAACTTCCATGGAGCCCACGAGGCGCGGTATGGTGGCCGGTTTGAACTGGCCTTGGTTCACAATGTTGACCGACTCGACCAGCATGGTGGGCGTAATGTCACGCAGCTTGAGCACCACCTGGTGCAGGTTGGCCAAGTTGCCGTCAAAGCGGATCACCATTTTGAGGCGCTGGATGTCACCAGCGTCAGGGGCTTCTTTGACGGTGATGCCTTCGACGTTGAAGCCACTTTCGGTGAAGGCGGCTTTGAGTTTTTGCTGGCTTTCGTTGAGCGCTTGCGTGGGCTCCATGGCGGCAGGGAACACAAAGGCGTTGATGAGCCCTTGAGACAGTTTGGTGGCGACCACAAAGTCTTCTTGCTTGGCCAGAATGCCTTGCAGACGGGCATGACGGGGCTCGATGTCGGCCACCAGGCGTTCGGCCTTGAGGTGTTTTTGCCAAACAAAAATGCCTGCGCAAGCAAAGGGCAGCAGAAACAGCAAGACGGTCAGGACTTGCAGGGCAATTATTTTAGGACTGGCGCGGCTTAACAGGCTCATGCGGGGTCCACCACGGGCACAGGGTCGAGGGTGAACTCGATGTTGAAAGTTTCTTTGTTGCCCTCGCGCCGCGCCGGGTTGGGGGCCACCACTTTGCTGACGCCGGGCTGCTTGCCCAGCTGCTGCATGAGCGCAATGGCGTTGGTGGTTTGGCCGGTGATGTTGACTTTGTTGCCCTTGATGTCAAGCACGATGAGGTAGGTGTCGTCTGGCAAATAGCGGGTCAGCAAAAGCAACACGTTCTCGGGGATCATGCGCTTACTGATGACTGTTTGGAGTTGCTGCACCTGTGCGTTGGCCTGCGTCATGCGCTCGCGCTCGGCCATGGCGGGGGTGGCTTTTTGGGTCACGTCAATGAAGGCGTCGTAGGCCTGCACTTGCCTGAAATGCAATTGGGCAGAAGGGGTCACGGCTGCCGATGTGAGTACCAACAGCGTTAA
>CANBWK010000196.1 GCA_947373105.1 Comamonadaceae bacterium
GGAATTGCGGGCATTTCGAATTTACGATGGCCCGTCTGAAGTTCACCGTTGGTCCATGGCACGCAAAATCCTATCCGCCAGTGGCGTCAAAGCATGAAGGCTATAGCCCAACGCATTTTTTAACGACTTGCAATCAAGACCCAACAAGCACAAGCGTGTTGATTGACTTTGAAAACTGAGCCACTTTGATAGGAATTTACATCCACGCCTCACCAGGTATCAATGAACCCATTGCCAGGTTGCCCTTTCAGAATTGTGGTGCTATCCAGTCCACGTACAAGCCAACTTCGAGTTTCAAAGGGGTCAATCACCGCATCAATTTCCAACGTCTGCGCCATGTTGACTGCTTTGCCCTGCGCATAGCGCTCGGCCACCAGTTGATTGAACAAGGCATCCCGTGCAGACCCTTCCGGTTGTGCTTCAAGCTCTTTGCGAAAACCCAAACGCACCGAGCCTTCCAGACCCATCGGGCCAAACTCGCCCGTGGGCCAGGAGATGGTAAAAACAGGTGCGTCAAAACCTCCAGCCGTCATAGCTTGTGCACCCAACCCGTAGCCCTTGCGCAAGACGACAGCAAAGAATGGCACGGCTAATTTGGCTGCAGTGACAAACATACGGCTGGTGTGCCTGACTTGTGCTTGAGCTTCAATGTCTGGCCCAACCATGAATCCAGGGGTATCGGTGAGTGACAGCAAAGGGATGCCATGCGTATTGCACAGTTGCATGAAACGACTTGCTTTATCAGCGGCTTCCACATCGATGGCGCCCCCAAGGTGCATAGGGTTGTTTGCCATGACGCCAATCGCTCGTCCTTCAATGCGGCCCAAAGCCGTCACGATGCCCACGCCATATGCTTGCCGCAGTTCAAGAACCGAATCTTCATCGCATAGCGTATGAATGACGGTTTGAATGTCGTAGACGCGCAGTCGGTTCTCCGGTACCGCAAACCGCAGTTTTCGTTGATCGTCGCAGCGCCAGTCAGCTAGACGGCCTTGAAAGTACGCCAGGTATTGCTTGGCTTTGTTTACGGCTTGAACTTCGTCCTCTACCAGTAAGTCAATCACACCGTTACGCGACTGCACAGCACTGGGGCCAATTTCTTCTGGTGCAAAACGACCTAAACCACCCCCCTCGATCATGGCCGGCCCACCCATGCCAATGTTGCTGGCGCGGGTTGCAATAATCACATCACTGCATCCGAGCAAGGCTGCATTACCGGCAAAGCAACGGCCATGTGCTATGCCCACCACCGGCACTTGACCCGACAGGGCCGCGTATTGGCTGAAGGTGTGGTTGTTCAAACCTGCGACCACAGGTTTGTCGACATCACCGGGGCGGCCTCCGCCGCCTTCGGCAAATAGCACAACAGGCAGTTTGAGCTTCAGTGCAAGACCCAGCATGCGGTCTGTTTTTTGATGATTGCGTGAACCTTGCGTCCCTGCCAGCACGGTGTAGTCATAAGCCATCACCACGCAGCGAGACTTTTCCGGGCCATACGCATTGCAGTTGACGGTACCGACACCTGTGATCATGCCGTCGGCCGGTGTGTTCGCGATGAGGTCATCCAAACTGCGCCTACGTGTTTGAGCGGCAATGGCAAGCGAGCCATACTCCATGAAGCTGCCTTCGTCGCAAAGTTGCGCAATATTTTCACGGGCTGTCCGCCCGCCTTGTGCGTGGCGTTTATCAACTGCCGAGGTCCTGTTTTCATCCCATAAAAACGCATGCCGATCTTGAACACTCTTTAAATCATCGCGCAGGGTGTTCAAATCCTGAATGTCTTGGGGTGCGGCATCTTCGATGTCAAAATCAACCGGCTCAAGCACAACAAGAATCTCGTCTGCTGCAACATAAGCCCCGGGCAAAGCCACCCCCCTTGTGATCCGGCCGGAGGAAGCCGCGAGCACCACATGCTCCATTTTCATGGCTTCAACGATGGCAACGGGAGCGCCTTTGGGAACCACTTCACCCACAGCGACAAGAAGCTGTATTAATTTAGCTGCCATGGGCGAGCGCAGACCGCTTTGATGCGCCTGAAGGGAAATAGCATCGGTCAAGGGGGCGGACGTTACAGGCTCAGGTGATGCAAGGTGGCTTTGAAGTGCCAATTCATTGGCGCGACTCACAAGCGCGCTCAGGTGCTCCTCGATGTATCTCGTGTGGATATCTTGGGTGGCAAATTCCGGCAGCTCGACCAAAGCTTGCAATACGTAAAGATTGGTTTTAACGCCCGCAATACGGCATTCTTTCAAAGCCCTGGTGGCACGTTTTGCGGTTTGAGCAAAAGTGCCTGATTTGTGAGTGACAATCAATTTAGCCAGCAAGCTGTCGAAATGTGGCGATGGTGTGGCCCCCGTGAAACCGTGGGTGTCAACACGAAGGCCCAGACCTGAGGGCATGTCAAACCGAGAAAGCGTTCCGCTGGAGGGATGCGTTTGTCCATCGGCAAGCAGCGTTTCTGCGCAAATTCGCAATTGGATGGAGTGGCCTTTTTGAGCAGGCGGATGTTCGGGATCGAGTCCCATATCGGCCAGATGCATGCCCGCGGCCACCTGAATTTGCAATTGCACTAAATCCAAACCCGTCACCTCCTCGGTCACGGTGTGCTCCACTTGCAAGCGTGGATTGGCTTCGATGAACACCCAAGGCAAATCGCTCGCTTGCGTGTCCACCAAAAATTCAAATGTACCCAGACTGCGAAAGTCACAGTGGCGTGCCATTTTCAGTGCAGCTTGGGTGAGTGCCGTTCGCATCTGTGCACTGATACTGGGGCTGGGCGCAATTTCAATGACTTTTTGAAAACGCCTTTGTAAGCTGCATTCCCGATCGCCCAGGCTCATGGCGTTTTCTCCATCGGCCAAGACTTGGATTTCTACATGACGTGCGCGCAACATGAGCCGCTCGACATAGACCCCATCCACACCAAAGGCGGCGCGAGCTTCAGACACGCAACGGGTGTACGCTTCGGGCAGATCTTCCAATTGAAAGACGGCGCGCATGCCACGCCCTCCCCCGCCGCCTATCGCTTTAATCATCACACCAGCGCCATTTTGTGATTGGAAAAAAGCTTGCGCCTGTGCCAGGCTCACGGCTTGGTCGATCCCTGGCATCAGGGGAACACCACAGGCCAAAGCCAATTGCCGAGCCGAGGCTTTGTCGCCGAACAACTGCAAATGTGAAGCAGCAGGCCCAATGAAAGTGATGCCCGCGTCCGCACAGGCTTGTGCAAAATCGGCGCGCTCGCTCAAAAATCCATA
>CANBWK010000197.1 GCA_947373105.1 Comamonadaceae bacterium
GACGACATTGAAAATGCGTTCTACGAGGCATTGCACACCGCAGACATTCAAAAACTCATGGGCTGTTGGGCTGATGAAGAAGACATTGTGTGCGTCCACCCGGGTGGACCACGCCTGATCGGGGCGGGCGCTATCCGCACAGCGTTTGAGGCCATGTTTGCCAATGGCAACATCCAAGCCTATCCTGAGCGCATTCACAAAATCGAATCCCTGGCCAGTGCCGTTCACCATTTGGTGGAGCGGGTTGAAGTCATGACCCCGCAAGGCCCCCAAAAGGCCTGGGTCATTGCCACCAACGTGTTTCACAAAACACCGCAAGGCTGGCGCATGGTGGCCCACCACACCAGCCCCGGTACCGCCAACGATGCAAACGACATTGGCGTTAAGCCCATGGTGCTGCATTGAAAAACCACACGGCACCCTGGTGGTTGCCCGGCGGACACATGCAAACCATCTGGCCCGCTTTGTACGCGCAAGCTCTGCAAGGCCCCGTGCCACGGTTTGATCGTGAAAGGTGGACAACGCCAGACGGCGACTTTATTGACGTTGATTTTTTGGCCTCTTCTGCACCACCGCACGCACCCACCTTGGTGCTCTTTCATGGGCTTGAAGGGTCTTCAGCCAGTCACTATGCACAATCCTTTGCCAGTTGGGCTGCCCACGCGCAGGTCCGATTCGCTCTGCCGCACTTCAGAGGTTGCAGCGGCGAGCTGAACCTTGCCCCACGGGCTTACCACTCGGGGGACCATCAAGAGGTCGACTGGATCCTCAAACGCATCCAGCAGCGGCAAGGCCCGCAGGCCCCACTGGTGGCGGCAGGTGTGTCATTGGGCGGCAACGCCCTGATGCGATGGGCGGGCGAGCACGGCCCCCATGCTGCCCAAACGGTCCAAGCCGTCGCGTCCATTTGTTCGCCTTTGGACTTGGCCGCCAGTGGTCACGCCATTGGAAAAGGCTTCAACCGGCAGGTCTACACCCGAATGTTTTTACGCAGCATGAAACCCAAAGCCATGGCCAAGTTACAGCAACATCCCGGCCTGTTTGACCCCCAGGCATTGGCAGCAGCCAAAGACCTCTACACCTTTGACAATATTTTCACGGCGCCCTTGCACGGCTTCAAAGACACGCCCGACTACTGGGCCCGCGCTTCGGCCAAACCGCACATGCACCGCATCGCTGTGCCGGCGTTGGCCTTGAATGCACAAAATGACCCGTTCATTCCAGCGCACAGCCTGCCGACGCAGGCCGAGGTCAGCGCCCACGTCGAACTCTGGCAGCCCCCGCATGGCGGACATGTGGGTTTTGCCACGGGAACCATGCCCGGCTATCTGGCCGGGTTGCCTCAAGCCGTCGGGTCTTGGTTATTGCAGAAAGTCGCGAATGGATGACATCGTCCAGCAAGCCATGCGCAAATGGCCCAACGTCCCCGACTGCTTCGGTTGGTTGGGCCTGGATGAACGCGGCCAATGGTTCATGCGCGACGATGCCGCGCAAGCCCAAGGCCATTTCCAGAGCGGTCGGCCAGGCGCTAAAGGCGCGCTGCTCACGCACAGCAAACTCATCGAGTTCATCGAACGCAATTACGAAGCCGATGCGCAAGGCCGTTGGTACTTTCAAAACGGACCCCAGCGCGTGTATGTGGAGCTGCAAGCCACCCCGTGGATCTGGCGCCTTGAATCCGACCTGCGCATCACAGCCCACACCGGGCGGCCTGCGCAACTGCGTGAATGCCTGATGGACGAAACCGGCCGCGTCTACCTGCACACCGACCTCGGCCTTGGCCTGGTCCACACCATGGACGTCAACACCGTTGCCCAAGCAATAGAGGCGGGCACATGGCGCATGATTGAAATACAGGGCGCAGAACTGCCCCAAACATACCATTACATCCAAAGCCCAGAGATCGCCCAGGCCCAAGCGCGACCATAAAAAAACCGGCTACAAGAGCCGGTCTGTCAGAGCAGAAAATAAATTCTTATTTGGCTTCTGCGGCAGGGGCAGCCGGCGCGGCAGGTGCCTTGGGTTCTTCGAACTTGGCACCAGCAGCATTGGCCATGAAGGCAACCGCACGGCCCACTTCAGTGTCAGAGAAATCGCCACCACCTTGGGCACCCATGGCGCCCTTGCCCTTGAGGGCCGAATTCATCAAAGCCGCAAAACCTGTTTTGATGCGAGGACCCCAAGCGCCCGCATCGCCAAATTTGGGCGAACCTGCAGCGCCAATGGCGTGGCAAGCTGCGCACTGCGCTGTATAGACTTCGTTACCCGACTTGAGCGGACGGTTGGCGTCGCGCACTTCGACTGTGCCGACCTTTTGAATCCGCATGGCCACAGCCTTTTCGGCATCGTCGGCACCTGGCGCCTCTTTATTGGCAGAAGTGACGAAATACACCAGGCCAATGATCAGAAAAATCGGAACCACGAAAGAAAAGAAACTCAACAGCAACATTTGCTTGGGTGTCTTCACGGGACCAGTGTGGTCTTCGTGAGCTTGATCGTGGTTTTTGTCGCTCATAGCGTCCTCAAATGGGTCAGGGTTCTTGAAACGAAAAAAACACCTTTCGTTTCTTGCGAATCAACCTTTAATTATAGCCAATCCACACGCACAATCGGGCCAGCACCTTCGTCTGCATGCGATAATTCTGGCTCTAAACGATAGATATGCGGCTGTAGCTCAGTGGATAGAGTATTGGCCTCCGAAGCCAAGGGTCGTGGGTTCGATCCCCGCCAGCCGCACCAAAAAATGCGCCCAAGATATTTGAGCCGCCATACCCATTTCTTGACTAGACGCCCGGATAGTTGATGTCATGCACGGCTTTACCGAATATGCAAGAGCACCCACGTTCGCGGATGTGGGAAGGCGGGACGGCGGCGACAACCTTCGATTGCGTGGCTTAAAACTGAACGCGAAAGGCCATTTTGGTTGGGGCGTTCAGCAAGGGGTCGAAGCTCAAGCCTAAGGGCAACTGGTAGCCCAAGTGTTGTTCGGTGATGTAGCTGCCAGCGAGAAGAAATAAGCCGATGAGGGCAACGAGCATGAAGCCATTGCGGTAGTGGGTGCTGGGGGATTTGTTGTCTGGTACATGCTGTGCAGCTTGGGTGGGTACGTGTGCATGCGCCGTCACTTTGATGCTGTATTTAGCCACGATGGCGTCCCACTGGGT
>CANBWK010000198.1 GCA_947373105.1 Comamonadaceae bacterium
TTTGAACAGTCGCCGCCAATCGGTCCCAGCCGTGGGCCACGTGCTCTGCCAAGGCTTGTTCAGCCCGCTTGGTATCACGAAGCACCAAGGCATCCAGAATGGCACGATGCTCTTGGTTGGATATTTTCAAGCTGCCCTCTTGCACCAAGCCCCGCTGGCGAAACAAGTGCGCTTGATTCACAGTAGCCATGTACATGGTGGCCAGCATGGCATTGTCAGCAATGTGCATCAACTGATCATGAAACGCCAAATTAACCTGGTAGTACTTGGGCATGTCCTGCCGCTCGGCGGCCTCTTCCATGGCGACCAACTGGGTGTCCAGCGCCTTCAGTTGCGGGTCAGTGATGCGCTGAGCGGCCAGACGTCCAATCAGGCCTGACAACGCGCCACGCACCTCGTACAACTGGCGAGCATCATTGAGCGACATCTCACGCACGAAAACACCCAGATTGACCACGCTGACCAGCAAGCCCGCTTCTTCGAGGCTTCGACAAGCCTCGCGCACAGGACCGCGACTGACATCAAGTCGCAAGGCCAACTCGCTTTCATTGATCCGCTCACCGGCTTTGAGTTGCCCCGAGCCAATCAGGTGGGCAATTTCTTCGCGCACGATGGATGTCAGGGTGCGCTGCCGTCGCTGACGAATTTGCGCCACAGCCGAAGAAGTGCTGGCAGTTTTGGAAGTCAGTGTGGTGGAACGCATCTCAACCAATTTTAGGGTGTGCGTTATAAACTTCGACCGATAAGCTCTTTCATGATTTCATTGGTGCCGCCGTAAATGCGCTGCACGCGGGCGTCGGCCCAGGCCCGGGTGACAAAGGTCTCCCACATATAACCGTAGCCGCCATGAATTTGCACGCATGTATCCAGCACCTTGCATTGCATGTCGGTGCACCAGGCTTTGGCCATAGAGGCGGTCACTGCGTCGAGCTCACCTTTCATTAAAGACTCTATGCAGCGGTCGACAAACACGCGGCCCACTTGGATTTCAGTCTTCATGTCGGCCAGTTGGAACTTGATGTTCTGGAACTTGGCAATTTCCTGGCCGAACGCATGCCGGTCATGGGCATAGGTCACCGTGTGGGCCAACGCAGCTTCTGCGCAGGCCAGGCCAGAAATGGCAATCTGCAAGCGTTCCCAAGGCAACTCTTGCATCAGGTAGATGAAGCCCTGGTTCTCACCGCCCAACAAATTGCCCGCAGGCACCATCACATTGTCAAAGAACAACTCGCAGGTGTCTTGGGCTTTCAAGCCGGCCTTTTTCAAAGGCTTGCCTTTGGTAAAACCCGCCAAATGGGCGTCCACCAGCAGCAAGCTCGTACCCTTGGCACCCGCATCGGGCTTGGTTTTGGCCACCACAATCACAAAGTCAGACAAATAGCCATTGGTGATGAAGGTCTTGGAGCCGTTCAAACGGTAATGGCCGCCTTCTAAAACGGCCGTTGTGCGTATACCTTGCAAATCAGAGCCCGCAGAAGGTTCGGTCATGGCAATGGCACCGATCATCTCGCCACGCGCCATGGCAGGCAGGTACTTGGCCTTGATCGCCTCAGTGCCGTAATGGAGCAAATATGGCGCCACGATCTCGGAGTGCAAACTCCAACCCAAGCCCGTGGCATTGATGCGGGCAATTTCCTCCATCAACACCACCGAGAACAATTTGTCGCCGCCAGCACCGCCGAATTCTTCGGGCATCGTGCCGCACAAATAGCCCGCTTGCGCGGCCTTCAGCCAGGCCTCGCGGTCCACATATTGCTGATCCTCCCAACGCGCGTGATGCGGCACAACTTCTTTGTCCAGAAAACGCCGCAAGGCATCCCGGTACTGCTCGTGTTCTTCGTTAAAAAGGCTCCGCGTCAAGGCCATTTCGTGTCTCCATTCTTATCTTGAAGTTGCTATTGTGAGGTCTTTTGGGCTTAAAGTTCTGCAAAATCCAAGGGCTTGGGCCGCGAAGGCGACTGATCTTGCACTCGCTCCTTTAAAATAGGGGCAAGCGACATTTGGACCTGAGGCTTCGATTGATCTAAGTCATCTCCGGTTAAACATGCCGCACCTACACTCCGAAATCTTAAGGCTTGCTTCTGCGCTATGACCACTCCTTTGACGACTTCTTCTCAGCCCATCCCCCTGGATCAACCCGTACCCCACCGCAAGGTATTGCGCGAATGGTTGATCCCCTTGTCGGGCCGTACTTATTTCAGCGCCTTTTTCTTGTTGATCATGGACTACGCGCTGTTTTTCGCGCTGATCACCGGCACGGTGATGTTCGCTGCCGTCTGGGCCAAGTTGGCCTGTGGTTTGGCCGCTGGTTTTGTGATTGGCCGCTTGTTCATCATCGGGCATGACGCCTGCCACCAAAGCCTCACGCCCAACCGCGAGCTGAACAAGGTCTTGGGGCGCATCGCCTTTTTGCCCTCCCTAACACCCTACAGCCTGTGGGACACCGGCCACAACGTGGTGCACCATGGCTACACCAACCTCAAAGGCGTGGACTTTGTCTGGACGCCGTTGACCACCGAAGAATTTGCCGCGCTCCCGTTCATGCAGCGCCTGCTCGAGCGTGCTTACCGCAGTGGCTGGGCGCCGGGCTTGTATTACATGATTGAGATTTGGTGGAAGCGCGAGTTCTTCCCGAACAAGACCCACATGCCCACGCGCCGCCCGATCTTCTTTAAAGACAGCATGCTGGTCACCATTTTCGGCGCCCTGTGGGTGGCCGTCATCTCGGCCGCTGCTTTAGCCACCGAGCAATCCGTGGCCTTGAGCTTGCTGCTCAGCGTGGCGGTGCCGTTTTTCTTCTGGAACTCGATGATCGGCTTTGTGGTGTACGTGCACCACACCCATGTAAAGGTGTCTTGGCACAATGAAAAAAGCGCCTGGATGAAGGCCCAGCCCTTCGTGTCCACCACGGTGCACCTGACCTTCAACTTCAACATCGGCGCCATGCTGCACCACATCATGGAGCACACCGCCCACCACGTGGACATGAGCATCCCGCTCTACAAACTCAAGCAAGCGCAAGCCAAGCTCGAAGAAATGCTGCCCGGTCGCATCATCGTTCAGCCCTTCTCTTGGCGCTGGTATTTCCAAACCGCGCGTGACTGCAAGCTGTACGACTTCACCCGCGAATGCTGGACCGA
>CANBWK010000199.1 GCA_947373105.1 Comamonadaceae bacterium
ACGTGAGGCGTGTAAATGGCCTTGTGTTTGCCGCGCAAACGGAGAGCAACTTCGCTGGCTACTCGTCCGAGGACCTTGTCGGTCGCGTCAATCACAAACCACTCGTGCACGACCTCAGCGGGTTTTGCGCTGAAAGTTGTAGTCATGAGTTTTCTTTAAAAGAAAGGTTTGTCAGGCCCTTTTCCACGGTCGGCGTTCCTCTTTTGAGAACCTCTTAGGTGGTAAATACTCTTCAAGATCAACCTGATGAGCCCTCGCCGCGGGGCCAATGAAACGCTGCGAAGCCCTCCATTATACGAAAAATCAAGGTCTTGGGTGGGAATTTGGTTACCATCAAGCCATGTTCAGTTATCGCCACGCCTTTCATGCCGGCAACCATGCCGATGTGCTCAAGCACATGATCTTGGTCGCCACCCTCAAACACCTGATGCAAAAAGACCCGGGATTGACCCTGATCGACACCCATGCGGGTGCGGGCCTGTACCGCCTGGACGGCGATTATTCAGAGACGGGGGCAGAAGCACAGTACGGCATTTTCAAGCTGCTCACCGCGCTCGAAAGCCACACCACCATCCCAGAAGCCTTGCAAGACTACCTGGATGTGATTGCCCATTTCAACCCGAACGGCAAGGCCAAGATCTACCCGGGCTCTCCGTTCATCATCCACCACATGATGCGTCACGCTTCGCGTGACCGCCTCAAACTGTTTGAAATGCACCCGACAGACGCCAAGACCCTGGCGTCCAACGTGGCCCAACTGGACGCTGGCCGTACCATCATGATTGCCCGCGAAGACGGCTTTGAGTCCCTTAAAAAGCTGCTGCCACCGCCCCCCTCGTCCACAGGCTCACGCCGCGCCATGGTGCTCATTGACCCGAGTTACGAAATCAAATCCGACTATGGCAAAGTGACCAGCACCATCCAAGATTGCCTCAAACGCTTTGCGACCGGCACCTATGTCGTGTGGTACCCCATCATTGCGCGGGTGGAGGCACATGACTTGCCAAAACGCCTGAAGACATTGGCCAATCAGGCTCAAAAACCCTGGCTGCATGCCACCTTGTCGATTGGCCGCCACGAAGACGGCACCACCGCCGGTCTGGCCGCCAGCGGCATGGTGGTCATCAACCCCCCGTTCAGCCTGAAAGAAAAGCTGCGCGAAGCGATTGATGTGGTGGGCCCCGTATTGGCCCGTGGCACCGGACACAGCTTTAGCCTAGAGCATTCTTGACTGACAGCATCCACCTAGGATAACTCCCTAGTCAGAAACACGCAATTAACCGACCGATCGGTCGGTTAATTGCTATACTTCCCTCGGCGCCACCTGTTGTCGGCGCAGGAGAAGTCGCTTGTACACGCAATCTTTCAATGTCCCGGAACAGGGCGAAGCCCCATCATCCGCTGGCCTGAAGGCCGTCCCCAAGGCCTTGAGCGCGCAAGACGCCGCGCTACAGGCCCAGTTTGACGCCCGCATTGATGCGAATGGCAAAGTCGAACCCCGCGAGTGGATGCCGGAGGCCTACCGCAAAACCTTGGTGCGCCAGATCAGCCAGCACGCCCACAGCGAAATCGTCGGCATGCTGCCCGAAGGCAACTGGATCAGCCGCGCCCCCAGCTTGAAGCGCAAAGCCATCTTGATCGCCAAAGTGCAAGACGAAGGCGGCCATGGCCTTTACCTGTACAGCGCCGCCGAAACCTTGGGCACCAGCCGCGACCAAATGCTCGACGCCTTGCACACCGGCAAAGCCAAGTACAGCTCCATTTTCAACTACCCCACACTCAACTGGGCCGATATCGGTGTGGTGGGCTGGCTGGTCGATGGCGCGGCCATCATGAACCAGATCCCGTTGTGCCGCTGCTCCTATGGCCCCTATGCCCGCGCCATGGTGCGTGTGTGCAAAGAAGAAAGCTTTCACCAGCGCCAAGGCTACGAAGCGCTGCTGGTGATGATGCAAGGCACGAAAGCCCAAAAAGACATGGTGCAAGACGCCGTGAACCGCTGGTGGTGGAAGTGTCTGGCCATGTTCGGCCCGCCTGACGCCGACAGCCCGAACAGCGTGCAAGGCATGCGCTGGGGCATCAAACGCATCAGCAATGACGACTTGCGCCAAAAGTTTGTCGACGCCACCGTGCCCCAGGCCAAGGTGCTGGGTGTCAGCTTGCCTGACCCTGACTTGAAATGGAACGAAACACGCCAAGCCCATGATTACGGACAGATCGACTGGGACGAGTTCTGGGCCACCGTCAATGGCAATGGCCCTTGCAACAAAGAGCGCCTGGGCACCCGCGTCAAAGCCTGGAACGATGGTCAATGGGTGCGCGACGCAGCCATGGCCCACGCCAACAAACAACACACCCGCCATTTGAAGGAGGCTGCATGAGCACGCCATCAACAACCGCCGCCCTCAAAGAATGGCCGCTTTGGGAGGTTTTTGTTCGCAGCAAACAAGGCCTGGAGCACAAGCACTGCGGCAGCTTGCACGCCTCGGATGCACCGCATGCACTGCAAATGGCACGCGATGTTTACACCCGTCGCCAAGAAGGCGTGAGCATCTGGGTGGTACCTTCCCGCGCCATTTCGGCCAGCGAGCCCAATGACAAACCCGAATTTTTTGAGCCCTCGGGAGACAAGGTTTACCGTCACCCCACGTTTTATGACATTCCTGAAGAAGTGGGCCACATGTGATGAGCACCAGTTACCTCCTGCATCTGGCGGACAACGCCCTGATCTTGGGACAACGCAATGCCGAATGGTGTGGCCACGGCCCTGTTCTGGAAGAAGACATCGCCATGGCCAACAACAGCTTGGACCTGATTGGCCAAGCACGCTTGCTGTACCAACGCGCTGCCGAACTGTTGGGCCATGGTGCCACTGAAGACTCACTCGCCTACTTTCGCGATGTGCCCGATTTTCTGAACTACACCCTGCTGGAATTGCCACACAGCAACGCCTTGCTGCCTACCGCGTCCAGCGACCGTGACTTTGCCACCACCATCGTGCGCAATTTTTTATACAGCGCCTTCATGGTGCTGGTTTGGGACAAACTGCAAAACTCACATGACAGTCAGTTGGCGGCCATCGCAGCCAAGTCGCTCAAAGAAGTTCGCTACCACCTGCGCCACGCGCGTGACTGGCTGGT
>CANBWK010000200.1 GCA_947373105.1 Comamonadaceae bacterium
ACTTTGGTCGGCGCTACTTTCGAAGGATGTCGCGGAACAGGCCTGGGCGCCGTTCCGCCTATTGGCATTCCTTGCTGATACGGTCGAGCGCGGCGCTGACGCCCGCCAGAGCATAGGTGTCGGTGGTGGTGTTGCCGCGCAGCGAATCCGCCTTGATGATCAGGCGCGGGCTCTTGCGCAGGGCGGTCACGAAGTCCGTCTCCTGGGCGGGGTTCTTCAGCCAGAGGTTAGGACCCTTGGCGATCAGGGCGAAATTGGCGGCGCCGACCTCGGCCTTGGGGGTGGAGTCGGCCTTCACGTCAAAGCCCATCACCACCGAGACCTCGTTGCGGACATTCTCGCCCGGGCGGTGGGTGATGAAGACATAGCCCGGATCTCGCTTGAGATCCTTGGGCGCGCGCTCCTTGGGCTCGGCGAGTACGTAGCAGGCCTTGGCCTTGCCGGCGCCTGCCACATAGACGCCCCAGTCATTGATCTTGTCGAGGGCGGAGGGCTTGGCGGGAGCTCCGGGCTTGGCCTCCTCCTTTTTCGGATCGGGTTTTTTGGGGTCGGCGGCCTTGCCCTGCGCAAAGGCGGGCGGGGCGGCGAGGGGGCCGAGAATCAGGGCGCCCGTTGCGAGCGCGCCGACGAGAAGGGTGGATGAAGGAGTGAGAAAGCGAATCATTTGCGTATTTTACTCCATGTCCGCCCATGTGCGCGACATAATGTCCGCAACAAGACAAGCGAAACAGGCGAAATTCAGACCAACACGGGATACAAGTCATTCTTTGGTTTCGCAACGGGCGCACCCGTGGCACATTGGCCCCTCAAATCATGGAACACAGAACCGCCTCATGACCCCGCTCGCTTCCGAACATGCCGCCCTTGTGGCGTCGGTGGCCCAGCGTCGGGACCGCGATGCCTTCGCCATCCTGTTCGACTATTACAGCCCCCGTCTCAACGCCTATCTGCTGCGGTTGGGCGCTGATCGCACCGGCGCGGAGGAAATCACCCAGGAGGTGATGGTCACGCTCTGGCACAA
This sequence comes from Comamonadaceae bacterium, assembly GCA_947373105.1. Lineage (GTDB taxonomy): Bacteria > Pseudomonadota > Gammaproteobacteria > Burkholderiales > Burkholderiaceae_C > Limnohabitans_A. The sequence goes on from CANBWK010000200.1 coordinate 1,022, forward strand.
GGCGGATCTGTTCGATTCGAGCAAATCGAGCCTCGGCACCTGGCTCTACCGGGTGGCGCGCAATCGGCGCATCGACATCGCGCGCCGGGACCGGGTCGATTATGTCGATCCCTCCGAATATGCCCTCGACATTCCCGACGAGCAAACCCCCGACGCCGATGGCCAGATCGACGCGCAGACCCGCGAGGATGTGCTGCGCCTCGCCATGGCCGATTTGCCGGATGAGCAGCGCGTGCTCGTCCGTCTCGCCTTCTTCGAAAGCCTCTCCCATTCGGAAATTGCGGCGCGCACCGGCCTGCCCCTGGGGACGGTCAAATCCCGCATCCGCTTGGCTTTTTCCCGCCTGCGCCGGGCCCTTGAGGCGGGCGGGGTGGATGACGCTGTGTAAACACGGACTTGACCATCCATTTGGTCAAGGTGACTGTAGCGGCGATGGATGATTGAATGTTTCGGTCCTCCTAAGCCCGGATCCGCCGTGACCCCTCTTGCCGCTTGCGGCTCGCGCCGCCTCAACCAGCCTCTGGCTCTCGCGGGCCTGTCCATCCTGCTGCTGGCGCTCGCCCCGGCCGAGCCCGCGCTTGCCCGGTTCCGACGCACGGAGCCAGCGGCGCCGACGCTCTCCGGGCCTGCGGCGGGCCTGCCCGACAAGCCTCGTGGCGCCATCATTCTGGCGGTCTCCCTCGCCGATCAGCGGTTGACGATCTGGGATGACGGGGTCGTGGTGGGCCGCTCCATGGTCTCCACGGGCGTGGCTGGCCACGAGACCCCGCGCGGCGTCTTCACGCTTTTGCAGAAGCAGCGGATGCATCGCTCGAACATCTACAGCAATGCGCCCATGCCCTTCATGCAGCGCATCACCTGGTCCGGCGTCGCCCTGCATCAGGGCCATGTGACCGGACGTCCCGCCTCCCATGGCTGCATCCGCCTGCCCGCCGACGTCGCGAAGAAGCTGTTCGGCTATACCCGAATTGGCGCCCGGGTGATCATCACTGACCAGCCCGTCACCCCCGCTGATTTCGCCCATCCCAAGCTCTTCGCGGCGATGCCCTGGGATACGCCTCCGCCCACGCCCCCCGCACCCCCGGCCACGGTCCTGCCCCAGGCGGCCCTTCCGCCGACGCCTGTGGAGCCCGTCGCGCCCGAGGGCGCGCCCCGTCCGGTGGAGACCTCCGCTTTCGGGGAAGCTGCGACTGTGATCAAGGCTGCCTATCCGCCGCCGGAGGCGTCGCTCGCGGAGGCGCCGGCGATTCAAATTCCGCCAGTGGTGGAGCCCGAACCTGCGCCCGCGCCCGCCCCGAAGGCGGCGGAGGCGCCCAAGCGCCCGCCGGTCGGCCATGTCTCCATTTTCATCAGCGGCAAGGAGCGCAAGCTTTTCGTCCGCCAGGGCTTCGAGCCGGTCTACGAGAGTCCCGTCGAGATCGATGCGGGGGTTGCGCTCGGCGCCCATCTCTTCACCGCCATGGAGGCGAGGCCTCAGGACGGATCCACCCGCTGGTCCCTTGTGAGCCTGCCGGTGAAAGACGGGCGCGGCCTCGGCGCCGCCGAAGCGCTGGAGCGCATCCAGATCCCCGAGGAGGCGCGCATCGAGGTGGGGCGACGCCTGAGCGCGGGCGCTTCGCTGGTCATCTCCGATCAGGGTCTGGGGCGCGAGACCGGCAAGACCGCAACCGATTTCGTGGTGCTGACGCCCTGACGCAGGCGCCTGCTATCCAAAAAGCCTAGCAACATTTGCACGCTCCACTCCCAAATCGCCCCCGGCGAACTGGACAGGCCGCCCCCGTGACACAGATGCAAAAGGGTCCCGTTGACGGAGCCTGTCATGCATCTGACCTTCGTGCGCCTGCGCGCCTTCGCCGCCGTCGCCCTCCTCAGCCTTGGCCTCGCGGGCTGCGGCTACAACACGATCCCCACTCTCGAGGAGAGCGCCAAGGCCAAATGGGCCGACGTGCAGAATAACTACCAGCGACGGGCCGATCTCATCCCCAATCTGGTCGCCACGGTCCAGGGCTACGCCAAGCAGGAAAAGGACGTGCTGACGGCGGTGGTGGAGGCGCGGGCCAAGGCGACGCAGGTGCGCGTCGACGCCTCCCAGCTCACGGATCCCGACAAGATCAAGCAGTTCCA
>CANBWK010000201.1 GCA_947373105.1 Comamonadaceae bacterium
TGGAAAGCCTCGGACGCAAGACGCCCATCGTTTTCATGAGCGGAGAAAGCGAAAAACAAGAAATCATCGCGGCTTTCACCCGGGGCGCCATCGGTTTTCTCTGGAAGCCTTTCAGCCGAGATGACCTGAAAGTCGCCATTGACAAAGGCCTGGCCCTGGACGGCCAACGAAGACTAGAGACCTCTCGGATGGTTGATATCAAGCGCCTCTACGCCACCTTGTCGCCCCGAGAGCAAGAGCTGTTTTACTTATTCATCGATGGCTTCACCAACAAAACCATTGGCGAGAAAAAAAACATCTCTCCGGTCACGGTCAAAAAGCACCGCTCGACCGTTTACGAAAAATTCCAAGTCACTTCCACACCTGAATTGATACAAATGTGCAAGGGTCTTGAACTGTCGCGACTGGACGCTAACACTACAGCTTGATGCGCCAGCACCAGGGCTGAACTGCCTCTGAGGCCGTCAAATTCCCCTTGCATTTGAGTGACCCAATAGGGTGTTACACAAACCCCTCGTGTTTGTTACTTTTGTCAGATCTATCAAAAGATCGTCCATGACGAGGAGTAATGAATGAATTTCGACACGAGTAGCGGGCAACAAAGAACTACAAAAACGCGGCTGTCGCATCTTTTCAGCTGCTGGATGTTGGGCGCCCTCTTGCTTGCAGGCTGCGCTCAAACCACCACCCGCCATACACCAGAGCTCAGCAAAGAGCGACGCAGTCTGGAGCCCATCGTGTCACTGGGCAGCAGCTTCAAGGCACTGCCAGCGGTCAGCAACACACAAAGCCGGGTGGTCCTGTACCGCGACGCCCAAAGCGCCTTGACTGGCGCAACCAGCGTCTTCTTGGACGAGCGCTACCATGCCTCACTTGAAGCGGGTGCATGGAGTTCACTTTGCTACAAGACCGGCCCCGTCGAGATGGGTGCGCGGCAGATGCATGTGGGCAGCTCACCCAAAGACCTGCCCGATACCAACACCGCCTTGACCTTGATGCCAGGTCAAACGCATTACGTTCGTGTGCAGTCCAACGGTGCAAAGCCGGTGTTGCAACCCGTGGCAGCGGCGCAAGCGCTGCAAGAGCTGGCCGGCACCCGCCAGCAGATCCATACCGTCTCACGCGTGGCCATCGATTGCCAGCCCGAGACCCAGCCGGCAGTGGTTGCGCCATTGCCTGCTCAAACCTACACACTGACGGCGGACACCCTGTTCGTATTTGACCGCGCCGACCGCGCCGCCATGACCGAGGCGGGCACCCGGGCCATTGACCAACTGCTCTCACGCCTGAGTCAAGACTTCAGCCGCATCGACCGGGTGCACCTGATCGGCCACGCCGACCCGCTGGGCAAAGCCGAGCGCAACGAGCGTTTGGCCATCGAGCGGGCGCTGACGGTGCGCGAGCACATCTTGCGCAGCGGCGCTGTCGCAGCCCCCATCACCGTCGAGGGCCGCGGCAGCCGCGAGCCTGTGGCGAGCCACTGCGGCAACCCGGCCACGCCCCAAACCATTGCCTGCAACCAGCCTAACCGCCGCGTGACGGTGGAGGTCAGCGGAATACGCCGCTGATGTCCATCGTTTCATTGCGATCGCAGCGCGGCAATCACCCCACCGCGTCATTGCGAAGAGCGCAGCGACGTGGCAATCCATGGATGGCTTCGTACCTCGCCATGACGGTTCACTCGTCATTGCGAGGAGCGCAGCGACGCGGCAATCCAATTATTCAGTGTAGCCAGCCCTACACCCACTGTCCCCTTTCAGTCTGACACCCCGTAAAACGCCATGACCAAACAATACAAAGTCCTCGTCAACACAGGCAAAGCCGAGAACAAGCAAACCATCGACATCCAACAAGGCGCGGGTGACAAAGGCCAGCCGGTGCGCATCAAGGCGCAAGCGGGGGCCAAATACGAACTGCAAGAGCTTGGCCGCAAAAAGCCCGTGGGCCCCGATTACGTCAAGGCCAAACGCGTTGGCAAGGACCTGCACATCCTCTTTGAAGACGAGAGCCAGGCCAGCCTGATCATCGAGGACTACTACGAGGTCATGCCCGAGGGCTACAACGGCGTGATCGGCCAGGCAGAAAACGGCCTCTTCTACGAATACATCCCGGAAGACCCACGCGTGCCCGGCCTCATCCCCGAGTTGGCCGAGGGGGGCCAGGCGGTGAACGTGGCGCTGGGCGGCGCAGAAGTCACGCCCGTGGGCGCAGCGCTGGGCGTGGTCGCCTTCCCGCTGTTGGGAGCGCTCGGCTTGCTGGGAGCTGCAGGGGCTGCCGCCTACATCGCCAACCAAGACAGTGCCACCAAGGGCAACACCGGGGGTGACCTCAGCAATGCCAGCGACAGCGGCAGCTCCAGCAGCGACAACCTCACCAAGCAGAACAACAACCTGGTCATCAACGGCAAAGGGGCGCCCAACAGCACCGTTGATGTGGTGATCAAGGACGAAAGCGGCAAAGTTGTCTACGAGGGCAAGGCCACCACGGACGCCAACGGCAACTACAGCTACACCGTGCCCGGCCCGTTGCCAGACGGCAAGTACACCCCCTTCATGAATGGCGCAGAGGGTGAGCCCTTCACCATCGACACCGTCACCCGCATTGACATGACCAACGCCGGCAAGGCCGGCACCACCGACCCCATCAGCGGCACAACAGAGCCCGGCGCCACGGTGAAGGTCTATGACGCCAGCGGCAACCTGATTGGCCAGACCACCGCGGACAGCAGCGGCAACTGGAGCCTCAAGCCGGTCAACCCGGTGCCCGCAGGCGAGATCCGCGCCGAGGCCACCGACGCCGCAGGCAACGCCGCCAGCGACAAAGACACCAACAGCAGCAACAGTGCCAGCAACAAAACCGCACTGACGCTCGATCCGATCGCCGGTGACAACGTGTTGTTGGCCAGCGAACAAGGCGCCAGCTCCTACACCGTGACCGGCAAAGCCACAGGCAAATACGCCGCAGGCGATGTGGTCGAGCTCGCGCTCAACGGCAAAACATACGCAGCGGTCGTGGCCGCTGACGGCAGCTACAGCGTGCCAGTGTCCATGGCCGACCTCAAGGCCGACCCCGACACCAAGATCGAAGCCACCGTCACCGGCACCAACGGTGACAAGGCCACCGCCGCGCAGGACTACACCGTCGAAGCGGGCAACACCAGCACCAAGACAGCGCTGTCGATCAACCCCGTCACCACCGACAACATCCTGTCCGCCGCAGAAAACACGGGCAGCTTGGCCATCACAGGCAAGGTCACGGGCAAATACGCTGCGGGCGACACCGTCACGCTCACCGTCAACGGCAAAGCCTTCACGGGCGCTGCTGCAGCCGACGGCTCGTACAGCATTCAAGTGCCTGCGGCCGATCTGGCTGCCGACCCAGACACCCAGATCGACGGCACGGTCGCGGGCTCGGGCGGCACCCAAGCCAGCGCCCTGCAGGACTACGGCGTGGACAGCGCCAACCCTGCGCCCAGCGGCGACACCACGCCGCCAACGATTGCCATTGACCGTTTGGGCAGCGGCACGCTCACCAGCAGCGAGACCATCCGCTTCACGCTGTCCGAGGCCAGCACCCAATTCAGCCAGGGCGATGTCAGCGTCACCGGCGGCACGCTGTCGAACTTCACGCCGGTGCCCACGAGTGGCACCGCAGGCACGGGCTACACGGTCTACACCGCCACCTTCACGCCTTCTGCCAACAGCACGGGCACGGCCACCGTTGGGGTGGCGGCGGGCAAGTTTGCCGACAACGCGGGCAACCAGAACCTGGACACCTTCAGCGGCGCCACCACTTCTGTGACCGGCCAAGTGGTGGAGAGCAACAACCAAGTCAGCATCGCCTACAACACGCAGGCCAACCCCAACCCGCCAGCGGACACCACAGCGCCCAGCGTCATCGTGGCGCGTGCGGGCAGCGGCAATCTGGCCAGCGGCAACACCGAGCTGATCACCTTCACCCTGTCTGAGGGCAGCACCAGCTTCAACGCCAGCGATGTCGATGTCTCTGGCGGCACGCTCTCGGGCTTTGCGCCGGTGCCAGGCTCTGGCAACGCGACAAGCGGCTACCACCAGTACACCGCCGTCTTCACCCCAGCGGCCAACAGCGTGGGCACAGCCACCATTGGGGTGGCGGCGGGCAAGTTCCAGGACGCAGCGGGCAATGCCAACACCGACACCTACGTTGCGGGCGCGGGCTTTGAGGCCAACAACCTGGTCTCCATGGGCTACAACACGCAGCAAAGCGATACAACTAAACCAACCATCGAAGTCAGCCGCGCGGGCTCGGGCACCGTCACCGCCAGCGAGACGGTGTACTTCACACTGTCTGAGGCGAGCACCAGCTTTGCCCTGTCCGACATCGATGTAACGGGCGGCACGCTGTCGAACTTTGCGCCGGTGGTCACCAGCGGCAATTCAGCGGGCGGCTACACCCAATACACGGCCAGCTTCACGCCGTCTGCCAACGCCAGCGGCAGCGCCACCATCGGCGTCAAATCCAGCGCGTTCACCGATGCGGCGGGCAATGCCAACGCGGACACCTACGTCAGCCCCGCCCCCGCAGGAGCCACGCAAGAGGACAACAACCAAGTGGTGCTGGCCTACAACACCCGCACCAACCCGGCCACACCCGACACCACTGCCCCCACCATCGCGATCACTGCCGACAAAGCCACACTCGCGGCCGGCCAGACGGCGCAGCTGAGCTTTGTGCTGTCCGAGCCCTCCAGCGACTTTGTGCAAAGCGATGTGCAAGCCAGTGGCGGCACACTCTCCAACTGGGTGCAAGTGAGTCCTACCCAGTACACCGCCACCTTCACCCCCACAGCCGGCAGCCAAGGTGTGGGCAGCGTGACCGTGGCCAGCAACGCATTCCGTGATGCGGCACTGAACGCCAATGCGGACGGTGCAGACGCCAACAACACGGTCAACTTCATCACCAACTACGGCAACAACCAAGCCGACACCACCGCGCCCACCATCGTGGTCGCACGCATGGGCAGTGGCACGCTCACCAGCTCAGAAACGGTCACCTTCACGCTCAGCGAGGCGAGCACCACCTTTGGCCAGGGCGATATCGATGTGGTGGGCGGCAGCCTGAGCAACTTCACGCCCGTGCCCACCAGTGGCACGGCTGGCACCGGCTACACCCAATACACGGCCACCTTCACGCCCAGTGCGAACAGCACAGGCACGGCCACGGTTGGTGTGGCGGCGGGCAAGTTTGCCGACAACGCGGGCAACGCCAACCAAGACGACTACCGCCTGTCTGGCGCAGAAAACACGAACAACCAAGTCAGCATCACCTACAACACCCAGGCCAGCCCCAACCCACCTGCAGACACGGCAGCGCCCACCATCGTGGTGGCGCGCGCCACCAGCAGCAGCCTGGCCACTGGCAACACCGAGCTGATCACCTTCACCTTGAGTGAAAACGCCAGCAACTTCACACTGGCCGACATCGACGTCTCGGGCGGCACGCTCAGCGGCTTGGCGCCCGTGCCGGGCAGCGGCAGCGCGGCCACCGGTTACCACCAGTACATGGCCGTCTTCACGCCAGCGGCCAACAGCTTGGGCACGGCCACCATTGGCGTGGCTGCGGGCAAGTTCACGGACGCAGCGGGCAACGCCAACCAAGACGACTACCGCCTGTCTGGTGCAGAAAACCTGAACAACCAGGTTGTCATTGCCTACAACACCCGCATTGCTGATACCACGGCGCCCACCATCGAGGTCAGCCGCGCAGGCAGCGGCACCGTGACCGCCAGCGAGACGATCTACTTCACGCTCA
>CANBWK010000202.1 GCA_947373105.1 Comamonadaceae bacterium
CTACCGCCTGTCTGGTGCAGAAAACCTGAACAACCAGGTTGTCATTGCCTACAACACCCGCATTGCTGATACCACGGCGCCCACCATCGAGGTCAGCCGCGCAGGCAGCGGCACCGTGACCGCCAGCGAGACGATCTACTTCACGCTCACCGAGGCGAGCACCACCTTTGCGCAGTCCGACATTGATGTGACAGGCGGCACGCTGTCGAATTTCACACCAGTGCCCAGCTCGGGCACGGCCAGTGCGGGCTACACGCAGTACACCGCCACATTTACGCCCAGCGCGGGCAGCAGCGGCACGGCCACCATCGGTGTCAAGTCGGGTGTGTTCAGCGACGCGGCGGGCAATGCCAACGCGGACACCTACGTCAGCCCCGCCCCGGCGGGTGCCACGCAGGAGGGCAACAACCTGGTGTCACTGAACTACAACACCAGCACCAACCCGGCAACGCCCGACACCACGGCACCCACCATTGCCATCAGCGCCGACAAAGCCACGCTCGCTGCGGGCCAGTCGGCCAGCGTCACCTTTGTGCTGTCTGAGCCCTCCAGCGACTTCCTGTCCACAGACGTGCAGGTCAGCGGCGGCACACTGTCTGGCTGGACGCAGCTCAACCCCAGCACCTACAGCGCCACCTTCACTCCTACAGCGGGCGGGCAGGGCACGGGCCGCATCTACGTGGCCAGCAGCGCCTTCCGTGACGCGGCGGGCAACGCCAACGCCGACGGCGCGGATGCCAACAATGCGGTCGACTTCATCACCAACTACGGCAACAACGGGGGCGACAGCACACCACCCACGATCGTGGTGGCGCGTACCGCCAGCGGCACGCTCACCAGCTCTGAGACCCTCACCTTCACGCTCAGCGAGGCCAGCACCAACTTTGCCGTCACCGACATCGATGTGGTGGGCGGCAGCCTGAGCAACTTCAGCCCCGTGCCCACGAGTGGCACCGCTGGCACCGGCTACACCCAATACACAGCGACCTTCACACCCTCAACCAACAGCACCGGCACCGCCACCATCGGTGTGGCCGCAGGCAAGTTCTCTGACAACGCAGGCAACACCAACCAAGACGACTACAAGCTCTCCGGTGCAGAGAACACCAACAACCAAGTCAGCATCGCCTACAACACGCAGGCCAACCCCAACCCGCCTGCCGACACCACAGCGCCTTCCATAGTGGTGGCGCGTGCGGGCAGCGGCAGCCTGGCCTCGGGCGGTACAGAGACCATCACCTTCACCTTGAGTGAAAACGCCAGCACCTTCGCGCTGGAAGACATCGATGTGGTCGGCGGCACGCTCTCGGGCTTTGCGCCGGTGGCCAGCAGCGGCAGTGCCGCCAGCGGCTACCACCAGTACACCGCCACCTTCACGCCCAATGCGGGCGCCAGTGGTACGGCCACCATCGGGGTGGCCTCGGGCAAGTTCACCGACGCCAAGGGCAACGCCAACACCGACACCTATGTGGCGGGCAGCGGCTTTGAGGCCAACAACCTGGTGACCATTGGCTACAACACAACCCAAGCCGACAGCACACCTCCCACCATCGAAGTCAGCCGTGCAGGCAGCGGCACTGTGGGCGCCACGGGCGAGACGGTCTACTTCACGCTGTCAGAGGCCAGCAGCACCTTCACGCTGGCCGACATCGACGTGTCGGGCGGCACCGTCACCAACTTGGTGCCAGTGGCCTCGAGCGCTTCGGGCACCGGCTACAAGCAATACGCGGCCACCTTCACACCGGCAGCCAATGCCAATGGCACGGCCACCATCGGGGTGGCTTCGGGCAAGTTCACCGACTTGAGCGGCAATGCCAACACAGACACCTACGTGAGCCCCGCGCCTGCGGGCGCCACGCTGGAGGCCAACAACCAGATCAGCCTGAGCTACAACACGCAGGCCAACCCGGCCACACCCGACACCACGGCCCCCAGCGTGGCGGTCACGCTGGACAAGTCGAGTCTGAGCGCAGGTCAAACGGCCTCGGTCACCTTCACGCTGTCTGAGTCAAGCAGCACCTTCACCCAAAGCGATGTGGACGTGACAGGCGGCACGCTGTCGGGCTGGGTGCAGGTGAGCGCCAGCGTGTACAGCGCCACCTTCACACCCACAGCCAACACGGCGGGCACAGCCACCATCGGGGTCAAATCGGGCACCTTTGCCGATGCGGCGGGCAACCTCAACGCGGACACCTACGTCAGCCCAGCGCCGGCCGGTGCGGTGCTGGAGACCAACAACCAGGTCAGCCTCACCTACAACGCCATCCCGGCAGACACCACACCACCCAGCATCATGGTGGCTCGCACCAACGCGGGCACCACACTGGCCAATGGCGCCAACGAGACCATCACCTTCACACTGTCTGAAGCCTCGATGGATTTTGACCTGAGCGATGTCGTGGTCACGGGTGGCACGCTGGGGGCCTTCACCCCAGTGCCCACCAGCGGCACGCCGGGTACAGGCTACACCCAGTTCACCGCCAGCTTCACGCCTGCCGCCAATAGCTCGGGCACCGCAACCGTTGGGGTCGCCGCGGGCAAGTTCAGCGACAACGCAGGCAACAAGAACGCCGACACCTATGTGGCCGGCACGGGCTACGAGGCCGACAACCAAGTCACACTGGCCTACAACACTGTGCCCCCCGACACCACCGCGCCCAAGATTGCGCTCAGCCGCCAAGGCAGCGGCAACCTGGCCGCGGGCGGCAGCGACGAGATCACCTTTGTCCTGTCTGAAGCCAGCACCAACTTCAGCCTGGCCGATGTCGACGTGGTGGGCGGCACGCTCACCAACTTTGCGCCCGTGCTCTCCAGCGGCAGCGCGAGCACCGGCTACACCGACTACACCGCCACCTTCACGCCCAGCAGCAACAGCTCCGGCTTGGCACGCATCGGTGTGCAGTCGGGCAAGTTCACCGACGCCAGCAACAACGCCAACCTCGACACCTACGTGACGGGCGTCTCGGGCACCTCGGTCGAGGCCAACAACGTCATCGACATCACCTACAACACCCAGCTGCCCGACACCACCGCGCCCACCATCGTGGTCAGCCGCGCAGGCGCGGGCATGGTCAGCACCAGCGAGACGATTTACTTCACGCTCAGCGAGGCCAGCACCAGCTTCACCCAAAGCGACATCGACGTGCAAGGCGGCAGCTTGAGCGGCTTTGCCCCCGTGGCCAGCAGTGGCAACGCCACCAATGGCTACACCCAGTACGCTGCCGTCTTCACGCCCACCACCAACAGCAGTGGCATCGCCACCGTAGGCGTCAAGTCCGGCACCTTTGCCGATCTGGCAGGCAACAACAACGCCGACACCTACGTCAGCCCCGCCCCAACAGGCGCCACGTTCGAGACCAACAACCAGGTCAGTCTGAACTTCAACACCCTGGTGCCCGACACCAC
>CANBWK010000203.1 GCA_947373105.1 Comamonadaceae bacterium
CCCAAGCCTGCACTTGGCAAACCTCATGAGAACGGGTTGGTCATGCCTGTTTTTTCTGGGTATAGCCGCGTCGTTGATAGGTTGCAGCACGCCGCCACCCCTTAAAGTACAGACAGAAATTCCGGCCTCTCGCCTGACACCGGAACAGGCCAAGGATGTGACCGTGTATGCAATTGGACTGGTGGGCACACCCTACCGCTGGGGCGGGAACACGCCTGAATCAGGTTTTGACTGCAGCGGATTGATTGCACACGTCTACCAAAAAAGTGCTCAACTTAAAACACCCCGCACAGTGGCTGAACTCAAAGACTGGGGCGTCACCCTCCCCCCTCAAGAGATAAGAACGGGTGATTTGATTGTCTTCAGCAAAGGTACCGAAAGCACCCATGCGGGTATTTACGTGGGTGATGGCCGTTTTGTACACGCCCCCTCCACTGGCGGGCGCGTGCGACTGGACCGCTTCAACAGCAGCTATTGGTCCAATTACAAGGTCGCTTTCAATAGGCCTTGATGGGCTGCTTTAGGGTTGTCACCATAGGCATTCGAGCCCTCTTGGCCATCCAGAGCACACCAATACATGAGCACCAAAATGCCCAGCACCGGAATCAAAGTAATCAGCTGCCACCAACCGGACTTTCCAATATCATGCAAGCGACGCGTTGCAACACTGATGGATGGCACCAACAAAAGAACGCCAGCCACGGACATACTCAAAAATCCATATTCGCCGCTGGAATCAACCCATCCCATGGACTTGTCAACCCCAAACAAAACCAACTCGATCAACACAGCGTACAAAACAAAGTACCAAAACTCTGCACGCTGTGCACGACCTGAAAATACAGCGTACCGCCTTAAGGCCAATGAAAAAAATCGCACAATTTATCCTTTAAAAGTTATTAAGTACTCATAAATTATAAAAATATGGCAAGCGATAACGAGGAAAATTTGTAACAAAACCTCCTGCTACGGCTTACCCCTGAATGGCTGTCATGCTGTTAGCAAAAGTTAGTTTGCGCGGCGAACGCCCAGTCACGCGAGGCTTGAAATACCACGTTAAAGCGCAGCATGCAAACACGTAAATCGCTTTTGCCCGGGCTGGAGGTCCGGGTCATAAACGTCCCAGTACATAAATCGGGTGGTAGCCGATAACTGACTCCGCATGGCATCTATCCAAGGTGCCATTTGCTGAAAGTCTTGACTGGCATGGGCTCTGATTAAAACGACGCCCCGAGCTTGCTCTGTTGAGGCGCGCTGACAAGCCGCTTGCAGCGCAAAGGCCCCGTCAGCAGCCGTGGATGCAAATTTGGCGTCCACGCGGACAACAGCCTGCTCACCCAGGACCTGGATCAGGTCTTCGAGTTCAGCGTTGGCCATGACCGAATGCACACCATCGCATTGCAGCGCGTTAACCAAATCGCGCATCGCAAGCCAAGTGGAAGGGCTACTGTCTGGCAATGTCATGCAGTGTTGGGGCTGCAAGCACGTTTGCGCGGCCTTGGCCAAGCGCACCTCTTCGAGCTGATCGACATTGAACATCAGCCCCAACCAATGAAGCGGATCACCTGGCATCATGGCAGTAAGCCGCCAGTCCGCATGGTCCGTGGGTTGGCTGGACCAGATGCGCACGACCGGCACCTCATCGTGGCCGTTAGTGATCAAAGTTAAACGCGGTTGATAGATATAGCCAGAGGCGTTCATATATTGGGGGTTGGCTCTGGAGCCGCGACGGGTTGGGGTTGAAACAACTGCTGAAAAGTCTGCGCATAATTTTCTGGCATTGGCGGTGCCACCCAGCCGAATGCGGCAGCATATTTGTAAGGGTTGTAACGGGCCTGAACGGCTTGCGCCATCACATCGCGGGTGATGCGGTGGCTCCTTAACCAGTCCGAGCGCTCAGCTTTAGCCCGGTCATGCAAGTCACGGTAGCGCTCATAAATCCCGTAGTCAAAAGAGAAATCACGGTAAGAATCATAGCCACCTGAATCGCGCGGGCGCTTGGGTGGTATGGATGCGTTGACGTATCGGTTGAGTTTACGCAGTTCAAATAATTCTGGTGGCGACAAGTCAAAAACTGTTCGACGGCGGGGTTTAGTGGACATGGCTTCTCCTAAGACAAGCCATAAGTTTGAAGAGAGAGGCGACAAAGTGTGACGTTCAATGCCGAAGTTGTTTTAAAACTGAGACTCTTCAAAAAGACATTGCACTTGCATGCGCGGCAGCACAAAGCCGCGCAGGCGCAGCGCCTCTTCGATCCACAGCACCACGCCGTAACCCGTGCCACGGGCGTCGTCACCCAAATCGTGGTCCAGGCTGATCTCGGCCACTTGACAGCACTGAATGCAAACTGTCGCCAACTGAGCCTTTTAGGTGGCACCGGTTCATCCGGTGGTCCGCTTCCAAGTGTCCGATGATGGGCTCGATCGCTTGTCGTCGTTTGAGTGACTTTTTTTCATCGTCCGTCATGCTCTTGAATTTGCCGTGGTGCTTGATGTCTAGACCCAGGTTGTCCTTGTCCATGCTCCGATAGCCCATGTCAACGAAGGCGCTTTCGGCTTCGTGCCAAGGCCTTACATCAAGATTGCAGATTGCTCCACTTGTTCCTTCAGCATGTCGCCGTCATACGGATTGACAGGGAAGGGTCTGGCGTCCACGATCAAGGTGCCTTTATAATTTTAGAAATAAAATTTTTTATCTCATTTTTGTCGGACTTACTAAAGCCAAAGCTACCTGACCAATGCCTGGTAAACACCCATGGGCAAGAATCTGAAGATGCTTGAACAGCAAGTCTTTTGTTTTTGAACAGCTCAACTTTTAGATTAAGATTGTAGATAGATGCAACAGTCTTCAAATATGTTATTCCAGTGAAAATTATTGCATCTGGACGAATCAAATCGATTAAAGCCAAATTCTTTTCTTTGCAAAACTGAATGTGTTGATTTTCAGGTTGAATTTTTCCGTAGCGTTCTGTCAAATGTTTGACATCTTTAGAACTCCAGAAAAATAACTCAGTTAAGAAAATATTATGATCTGGCAAAAAGAAGTCTATGTTTGACATCCATTTTTTACTTGCAGCCGATCTATTGCCTTCGTGAAAATCAAATTCAAAAGTTTCTTCTGAAGGATTTCCATTTGTGGAAATCCTATCGGCGGTAGTTTCGCCGGGATTAATACCCATCACTATCAGGTTTTTTGCATTTTTATTTCGAATAATTGGTTTGCAAAAAATAAAATGATGCGCTTCTTGTAGATCAGCATTATTATCTCTGTAAGACCTAATATCAGTAAGTAATTTTGATATTTTTTCGTTCATAAGATTATTACCATTTTAATGGCCCTTTTAATTCCGGGTATTTAAGTAGTGCCTGATCCTTTACTTCATTCATCAGCTCAAGAATTTCATCCATAAAACTTTCTACAGAGTAGAGATTTTCATTTAAAATACCGTTTTTTAAATTAATAACTTTACCTGCGTATTGAAAGCCTCTTTTTCTAATCACAACATAGAGGCTACAATCAATATCATTTTCTCGGCTACCTTGATGTACTTCTAATATCTGACCCCACTCCATACGAACACCATCGTCAAGTACAGTATCTGCAGTCAGCCAAAAACGTCCCCACTGCTTATTTTCCCGAATTTTTTTTCGTGTAATAAGTAGTGTTGCATGATCAAGTTCTTCAGCTTCTTCACGAAAAGACGAAATTCCTTGCTCTGGAAAGTAGCGTATCGTGGGCCGTCGACCCGCGCCTAGCTTTAAGTCAGCAAGTCGATCCGATACTTGTTGCCAATTTTGAACTAAGCTTCCAAACACTACTGGACCGCGCATTATTTTTTTAGCAGTAGAAACTTTACCTTTTCCACTTTGATGCGGAAGGAATGTCAACACCAAAAAAGATAAAAGTGAATCGCAATCTAAATAATCACCTTCATCGCTCTTCGATAATAGATCAAACATAGCATAACCCTCATGAGAAAGATAATCAACAAACAAAGAAATCAATTCCGAATTTTTTGAATTTAAACGCAATCCATCAGTTAATTCTGATAAATACATATGACTCACATACCGTGAGCAATTCTCAATTTGCTTACGTTCTGTCTGAGTCAAAGGGAATGCAGTCAAAAACACAACTGCGCGATCTTCATTTTCAACTCGCTTTTGTGCCCAAGCAATATATTCTTCAAGTTGCCCTTTCAAAAATCCGTCTTTAATTTTTATTTCAATTAGAATTTTTGCAATTTTTTTCCCATTATCTAATTCAATCGCTAGGTCTGCACGGCGATCCGTTCCCTCTTCTCTATCGTTTAGTCGTGATTCGTCTGATAGATAGGCAACCTCAGTTGTAACTCCTTGAACTGCCTTTAAGCTCCATTTAC
>CANBWK010000204.1 GCA_947373105.1 Comamonadaceae bacterium
ACCGCGACAAACAAACCGTTACCGTAAGTGACGCTCCCCCAATTGATATTGGATGCCGCGGCGCTACCGGTCCAGGTGATGCCGTCTGGGCTGGTCATCACGCGGTTGCCCGATCCTGTCTCTGCAACAGCGACAAACAGGCCGTTGCCGTAGGTCACACTACTCCAACTGTTGTCTGCTGCAGAGGTGCGAGTTGTCCAGGTAATGCCGTCAGGGCTGGTCATCACGAGGTTGCCCGTTCCTGTAGCTGAAACAGCGACAAACAGGCCGTTGCCATAAGTCACGCTTTTCCATGTGTTGTCGGCTGCAGAGGTGCGTTGGGTCCAAGTGAGCGCGTGAGCAGCCGTCGTACACACAACCATGGTCAGCAGGACCATGAACATCCTGCTACAGGCCTTCGGCCAGTCACCCAGAAACAATAGCTTTATCATGGCCTTTTGCCATGAAAAAAACCCACCACCCTCTGATTTTTGAAGTTCATGATCGGCATGCAAGAAGTGAATGACCTGACAGATGTTTCAAGTTATTCCATCAGGTTCAAGCCCCAAACCTTTCTGAACCTTTCGCAGAAATCACGCCATGACGATGGCCTCACACACCAGCTGATACCCCTTATTGCGTACGACCTTGATGGCCGGAGCAGCCACCCCTGCTTCAGACAACTTTTTGCGAAGTCTTGTCATATGCACCTCGAGATTGGATTTACCTTGGGCCGAAAAATTCTTGTTGACCACGTCCAGCAGCCGGGTGTGCGCCAGCATCTGGCCTGGGGCCTCCAGCAGGGCCTTGAGGATCAGCGCTTCTTGCTTGGTGAGTTCGACCTGCACATCGCCGCGCAACAACACCAAGCGCACAGGGTCAAAATGAATGGATCCAGCAGACGGCTGCATCCAACGCCGCGAGAAACTTTGAATGGCAGCCGCCAGAAGCTCGGGCGTGGTCGGTTTGGGCAAGTACACATCCGCCCCGGACATGTAGCCCTTGACCTGATCTGCCTCGCTCGTCCTGGCGGTCATCATGATGATGTAAAGACCAGGTTGTGATCGCTTGAGGCGCTGTGCAATGCTGATGCCGTTTTCGCCCGGCAGTTGCAGGTCCAGGACCAGCAGGTCAAATTTATCTTGCAGCAGCAACGTGTCCATTTCATCAGCGTGGGCTGCCCCCGCAACACGATAGCCTTGGCTTGCCAGATGCTCCACCATGACTTCACGCAGGGCCTGGTGATCTTCAACAATGAGGATTTTCATAGCGGCAAGGTGATGCTGAAGGTCACGGTTTCATCTTCATGGGCAAAGTCCACTTGCCCGCCCAACAACTGCGTCAGCGCCCGCACGATGTACAAACCCAGGCCAGAGCCCGTAGTGGCTTGCGCCAAATCGCTTCTGTAGTACTTTTCGAAAACCCTTGCTTTGTCAGGTGCGCCTGCATGGCCAACCCTGTTCATCAGCTTCAGCAACAACTGCGGCGAAGAATCAGGTGCCTTGACCTGTAAAACCACCGGATCACCGGGCGGAGAATATTTGAGCGCGTTTTCAAGCAGGTTATTGAGAATAATTCTGAACAAGGCACCGTCGGTGAAAATCGTCATGTCCGGTATGCCCGATACCTGCACACGCTCTTTGTGGTCAAGACGGTCCACGCACTCATGGACCAAGGCTACCACGCTGTGATTTTTTTTCTCGAATGACCACCCACGCTCCAGCTTGTCGGCTTGCTGACATCGCTCGATGACCGAGTTCATGTCGTCCACCGCCTGCTCTATGCGCACCGCTGGCTGGCTCCTGCCCAGCGCATTGCGCGCCGCAAACCGAATGAGCGCCAGAGAGGTTTTCAGTTCGTGGGTGAGCATGGCCATGAACTGCGCTTGTTTTTCACGTTGCTGCTTTTCCTGCTCGGCCCGCCCGGCGTGCATGGCCAACTCGGCCAATCGTTGTTGTTCCTGGTTTCTGGCCCGAAACCTCACAATCATCAGCATGAAGATGCTCGAAATGATGGCGTGGAGCATGACCACGTAGATGCTGAATTTGGTTCCGGTTATCGCACCCAAGTACGGCAGTGAATACAAAAAACCCGTCACAAAATTTGCCAATTGAATACCGATCAGCACACGGCTGCTGATCACCGGCTTGTCAATCGCGCGCCAAGGGATGCCCCATATCGCGATCAAGACCAGCAATGGCGACAACACAGCAATGGCTGTCATGTTGATATTCAGCGCAAGCCCTCTGTGCCCAACCGCAAACAGCAAACCAGCCAGCACAATGAACAGCAGGCAAAGCCACATCAACAGGTTTGCCCAAGCACGGATTTTGAACTCCTGGAAAAAGAGTGCATAAAACAATCCCACCGAAAATGTGGTGGCAATAACGCAGTAGCTGAACAGGGTGTCAACGACCTCGGGTGACAACATCCCAGGAGTCAGCAAACGGACATAACCTAGGAACAATGACGCATGCAGAAGGGCCAGCAACTGCTTCAAAATGAACACCCCATTGATGACTTCCAGGCTGCCCGCGAAATACCCGAGACTCATCAATAAAAAAATACCCAAAACACCCAACAGCATGGCACTGCCGATGTATTCCGCAACGCTCGACTCGTACAACAGTTCATGAGGGATCGCCTCGATGTCCATGAGGTTGGTACTGGTTGTTTTCAGTCGCAACCAGTAATAAGGACTTTCGATGCGGTGGTCCACGATGAAGTTGTGACCCAGCGCCTTGATGCCGTTGTTGGCCAACGGATACCTGTCTCCCACAACGCGCCAAGGTTCTGGACGGTCCTCGGCATACAGGCCAATTTCGTCCAGGTAAGTCGGAATGATCTTGATGGCGATCTTGCCACCTTGAAAGGTGTCGTCCACCTTGATGCGAACCCAGAATGCGGAGTTTGAGTACCCCTCATTCAATAAATTGTGCAGCGGCACAAAATCTTTGTCCCGAACCTGCTCAAAACTCAAGGACGCCGTTTGGTCTTCGTAAAAGGCTCTCTCCACGATCAAGTCGGCCATGGCCTGTCCTTGCAAGATGCAAAAAATAGCCATCAAGCACAAGCGCCGCATATTCAAAGTGAAGACCTCCGGTTACGCGCACCGCAGTGCGCAAACAATGAGTTGGACTTTATCTTTTTTGTGAACCTTTCCGAACCTTTCAAAATTCAGTTGTTTTTTGGCAAGCCGGAATAAAGGTCAAGGTGTCTCATTTATAAATGGTCTGGTGAGTAAGCAACACCCACTGCGATTCCTGTCATGGAATGACTTTTTGCCACTTTTTGCCTTGATTTAGTCGAATGCGATGAAAGGCCGCTTAGGGCCTTTCGGAGTCATCCACCTCGCCAAAATAGGAGCATTCCGCATGAGTCCTAAATGCATGTATTCGCGCAGAGCACAACGTATATGTCGTTGAGTTATCAAAGGATGTCCTGGAAGAAAAAAGATTCATCAAGTCTAATCCAGGCGATGTGATGCGTCTGCTCTGTGTCTTAGTGGACATGGCAGAATATTGAAACGCCAAAGGATGCCCAGCGGCTTGAGCGTTTCCCTCTTTAACCAAGTAGACCGTGAGATGCAAGCACTTAAAAGAATTCATGCCGGGGTACTTGAGATTGCTTACGCGGAGTCCGGCCCCCAAGATGGACAGCCTGTATTTCTAATGCACGGCTTTCCTTACGACATTCATGCTTACTCTGAAGTCTCGTCCATTCTGGCCGCAGCAGGTTGCCGCGTCATCGTGCCCTATCTGCGTGGTTTTGGTGCCACCCGATTTCTGAGCGCAGAAACGCCACGTTCAGGCGAGCAGGCAGCGCTTGGCGCTGATTTATTGGCCTTGATGGATGCCTTGGCGATTCCGCGAGCCGTGTTGGCAGGATATGACTGGGGCGGCCGCGCTGCCTGTGTTGTCGCAGCGCTTTGGCCTGAACGGTGTGCTGGGCTTGTGTCTTTCAACAGCTACAACATCCAGAATATTGCGCGTGCGATGGTGCCTGATACACCGGAGAGCGAGCATATGCTTTGGTATCAGTATTATTTTCACAGCGAGCGTGGCCGCGCCGGCTTGGAAAAAGACAGGCGCGCA
>CANBWK010000205.1 GCA_947373105.1 Comamonadaceae bacterium
CAGCCCGTTGGGAATGACTTTGGCGTCGTAATGTCCTGTAGTAGGGTCCAAGCTCACTGTGGTGGGGCTCAGTTTGAAGACGTCGTTTTTCAATTGCGCAGGATCTGTCTTCAACTTGATGGTGTTGCCTGAGTCTGTGAATTTGAAGCTCGAAGTTCCGTAGTCATAACTCACTTTGATGTTGGTCGTGAATGAGGGAGGGGCGGCCAAATAGGCTGTGTAGGTTGGAAGGGCTGCTGCTGTGATCGCAGCGGCTACTGCGGTGTTAACGGCTGCGTCTTTATCTGCTTGGGACAAAGAGTTAAAACCAGTTACAGCTTGGGCTGTCGTAGTTGCTGCTGCTGTGATAGTGGCTTTTCGCGACAAAATGTAATCCCCATAACCAACTTGACTTTGTATTTCTTTTGTCATTTGATCGATGGTGATTTGCTTAGGGTTGGTGGGCAAACCATTGACGCCTGGGGTCAATTTAATGTCAAAGTAGTTGTCAGTCACAGTGACCACACCGGTGGCCGCGTCTGTTTTACTGGTGGCTAAACGGCTGTCGGCCATTTGGAATTTCTGGCTGTTGATGTCGGTCAAATCAAAGTAGCAGCCGCTGCCGAATTTCTGGTTCAATTGCGCGGTCACTTGCGATGCAATCATCGAGCCGGTGATTTTGGTATCGGTGTCGGCCAGATAGCTCAAATCCAAGTTGACTGGCGTTTTGGAGCCGTCAATTTTCACTTGAAAAAGGCTCGCAAGGCCCGTTTTAATGCTGTTGTTCGCAGCGGCTGTGTTGAGGGTTTTGAAGTTGACACCGTTGCTGAAGTCGAACTGTGTGACCGGCGTGCCTGAAATTCCAGCAGGCAAAGAAGAGCGCTTGTCGGTCAGGTCGTTCAGCGAGAACAATTCGGTTTTGGCCGTCGTCAATTCGTCTTTGACTGCGCTGTAAGGCTGCAATTGGCCGTATTGGTTGACGTAGAGTTTTTGGCCGTTGGTGTCGGTGGCTTGTTGCAGCGAGGCGTTCACCTGGTCTTCACCCACATACACATGGGTTTGCCAGGTGTTGGTGGGGCTGGTCGAGTCGGCGTTTTTGGTTTTGACGTAATACACCGTGGCCAAGTAGCCGTTACCACCGGCGTCATACACCGTGAAGGCCGTGCTTTTGTTGTAAGTGGCCGGGTTGGCGCGGTTGAACGCAGTTGTGATCACGCTGGCGTCGGCTGGGAAGTTCAAGCCCAAAGAAACCAAAGAGGTCTGCTTGGCTTCGCCGGAGGTCTTTTGTGGGATGGTCAACACCACGCGGTCGTTGACGTTGGCGCTACCGGTCGAGTCAACCGTTGCCGCCATGAGCCGTTGGCCTGCCGAGTTCACCACGTTGTACTGTTCGTTCAGCAAGAAAGAGCCGTTACGGGTGTAGGTTTCTTGCAAGCCGTCGGCCGATCGCATGGGGAAGAAACCGTCACCGGTGACCGCCAAGTCCAGCGCGTTGGATGAGAAAGAAATGTTACCTTGGCTGAATTCCTGGCTCACCTGTTTCAAGGACACGCCCTGACCCACTGTAGACGACGCTTTTTGCAATGGCGAGGTGGCGAAAATGTCGCCGAAGTCAGCCCGCGAGCGCTTGAAGCCCGTGGTGCCCACGTTGGAGATGTTGTTCGATGTCACGCCCAACATGGCGGTGGCCGCGTTCAGGCCGGTGAGGGAGGTATAGAAAGACATGCGTTATGACTCCTGGTATCGCTAAAGAGGTACGGGTTGAATCTGTGTTTAGCCGTCGATGCGGGTGACGTCGGCCAGCTTGATGGTCTTGCCACCCAAAATTTGCAGCACCACTGTTTTGTCCGCTGCTTGGCTGACGCCCACGACCGAGGCCATGGTGCTGACAGTCGGGGTGGTGGTTTTGCCTTGGCTGACCGCCGTGGCTTTGAATTTGTAGACGCCATCAGGCAAGGGATTGCCGGCGTCGTCTGCGCCATTCCAGGCCCACTTCAGGTCGCCCACGGTTTGCGCGCCCAGCACTTGGGTGTTGACCAAAATGCCTTTGTCGTCAAACACTTGAAATTGCACGCCGTCAGCGCCGGTGGGCAAATTGACAATGCCTTCAACGGGCGTGCCCGCTGTCAATTGGGCAGGGCCGTCTGCGACCGACACTTTTTTGCCGATCAAGTTGGCGCTGGTGGTGATTTGTTGTCCGGATTGGCTGCTCACAAAATTTTCGAGGCTGCTGGCCATGCCGGTGGTGGCTTCGAGTTGCGAGAACTGCGCCAACTGGGCCACGAAGGCTTCGTTCTTGACGGGGTCCAAAGGGTCTTGATTTTTCAGCTGCGTGGTGAAGAGTGTCAAAAAATCTTTTTGACCCATGCCGGACTGACCGCTTTTAGCGGTGAGCGCATCGTTGGCTGCTTGCGCGGTGGTCTTGATGCTGGAGGGGACCGCGCTGCTCCAGGTCGGGTTGGTGGCGGAGGTCACTGCCGTCGCCGCGTTGAGCATGTTCAGATTGGCCATAAGTGTGTTCCTGCTTTAGCTCTTGATGATGTCGAGGGTGCGCATCATCAGTTGTCGTGCGGTGTTGATCACCTCGACGTTGTTTTGGTAGGAGCGGTTGGCCGCCATCATTTCGACCATTTCGGTCATTTCGTTGACGTTGGACAGATACACGTAACCGTCTTTGTCTGCCGACGGGTTGCTTGGGTCGTGCATCCGTTTGATGGGAGTCGGGTCGTCCGTGATGTTGGTCACTTGAACGCCGCCTTTGTTGTTGTCTTGGCCGTTCAGTTGATTGCTCAAAATGGCTTTGAAGACAGCGCGTTTGCCGCGAAAGGCGTCAGCCTCAGAGGTAGCGACTGTGCCTGCGTTGGCCAGGTTGGAGGCCACGGTGTTCATGCGCACAGTTTGCGCATTGAGTGCAGAGCCGCCGATGCCAAAAATATTGTCGAGTGCCATGTTTACTCTCCGCGCAGCGCTTTGCGCAAGCCGCCGATTTCGTCTTGTAAGAAGTTGACAGTGGCCTGGTATTCGGCAGCGGCTTTACCGTATTGGGCTTGCTCGACGTTCAATTCAACCGTGTTGCCGTCGAACGCGACGTTGAAAGGGATGCGGTACATCATGCCGTCGGTGCTGGTGTCTACGGGCAGCTCCATGTGCTGGCTGTGCGTGGTTTTCATGACGTCTTCTTGGGTGTTTCTGAACACTTGTTTGAAGTCAACATCACGGGCTTTGAAATTCGGTGTGTCGGCATTCGCAATGTTTTGCGCAAGCACTTCCACACGCTGACTGCGTGCTGTCAAGGACTGAGCATGGGTGCTCAAGGCTGTATCAAAAAGACTCATCGCAAATCACCTCCATGTTGGGTGTGCAGGGTTTTCACATTGCCGGTTTGCCGACACTTGACACACTCAAGTTGTGCCTTAACAGGTCGATTGCAAAAGCCGTGCCATGGTGAAGAGAGTGCTTGTGTGAATCAAAGAGGTCATGCAACCTGGCCTTTTGAGCGGCAAACTGTGTGCGGCGGCAAGTTGTTGCCGCTGGTGTTGCCGCTGGCGTTTAACGCTGCAATGTCTGATCGGGGTCGGTGACTTCGTAACTGGCCACGCGCTGCGCATTCATGCGATTGCCTGAAAGGGTGTTGCTTGAAAGCGGGCTGCTGGATACGGGCGCAGCCGCTGGCGTTTGCGCGCGGTTGTCGGGCTGTTTGGTTTGTGCGCGGTCCATGCCCAACACACGTTGTGCGTTTTGCATCAAGCCGCGCACGATGGATTGGCGTGTGATGGTGGGGGTGGTGTTTTTGTCGCCATACAAGGCGCCTGCTTGCGCGCCTTTGATGCCCAAAGGCGCATCGGCGCGGGTTTCGCTGCGGGCAGCGGGTTGCAAAACAGACAAATACAAATCGTCCAGCGGCACGGTGCCTTGTTGTTTGTTGAGACCTGCTTTTTGGAAGTAGGTGTCGGCCAAATGCAGTTGCTGGTAGACGCTCAAGCCCAAGATGGATTTGGGATTGCCGGCCATGCCGACGGCCGCTGCACCGCGTGCGGGGCCGTCGCAAAATTGAATGATGCCGTGACAACGTTGGTTGCTGGCCTGGGGGTTCATGCCATCGCTTTCCATCAAGGTCATGCGGGCAAAGTCGTCAGGTGCAAAACCGTGTTTGGTGGCCATTTGCACGACCTTTTGGTAGACGGCTTGTTTTTCATTGGCCGGTATAAAACCCTTGCTGACGGCGCGCTCCAATGTTTTGTCCAGCACGGGGTTGGCTGTACTCAAAACGGCAGCACCCGCTGGCGCTGTTTTGGGGATGGTGGCGTTGCTGGCACGGTTGGAGATGCCGGGGTTGTTTGAAGGTGCTGATGGTTGTTGGAGCGCAGCTTTGGCGGACAACACGGCCGCAGTGGGCAGTGGTTTTTCTGTCGGTGTTGCAGCGCTGGCGGCTTGCGCTGCTGTGGTTGAAGAGCTTGCCATGTCCGGTGCATTGGGGCCAAACTCTTTCCACTGCGTGTGCATGGCGGCCATGTTGAGCTGCTGGCCGGGGAAAATACGGTTCGCATTGGGCATGCCGTTTTGCGCGGCTAAGTTTTGCGCCCAGCGCAGAGTTTGCGAGTTGGTGAGGTGGATGCCTTGGCTTTGGGCTTGTTGCCTGACGATGTTGACCAGGTTGTCACCCGATTGAACCGTGCGGAGCGATTGCACTTCGTCCAGGGCTTGCTTGAAGCCCGTTGAGGACGGCGCAGACGTGTTGTCACCAGTCGATTGACTGGTTTCAAGGGGCGGCAGCGCGGCAGTTTGGGGAAGGGCGTCGTCTAAGCGCATGGCATCTTTTTTGCGTGTTCAGGGCATGATCAATCTGTGTGTCAAAACTTCAACACTTGCTAAAGCCATGCAAATGCTGTGCCTGGCAGGGGTGCTGTTGGGCTTGTCACCCGCAACATGGGCCGCTGTGCCAGGGCCTCAAGTTGTGGCTCCAAGTGACGATACTGCAGTACAAGTTAAAAATGCATCTCCGCTAGAAAAAATGCATTCTCAAGTACGCAATTGGGTGGCCAAAACTAACGGCGGGTCTGCAGATGAGGTGCAAATTGCGCCGATGGACAGTAGAGTGCAAGTGTTGCCGTGCGAGCGGCCGCTGTGGATAGACCATCCGTTTGCGTCCAAAGAGACGGTGCGTGTGCGCTGTCCTTTGGTGGCTGGGACCGTGGGCCAAAACGCCAATGCGGTCCCGGTGTGGCAGTTGTATTTGCGCATTGTGTCGGCGCAGCCTGTGGTGGCACCGGCAGCGGCGCGATCAGGCGCTTTGGTAAGTGCCAACCCCGTGAAAATGGTGGTGGCCAAACAGTTGTTGCAACGTGGAACGGTATTGACCGCGGACATGTTGCAGGAGGTGGATGCGCAGCTTCTACCGAATGGTCAGGTGGATACAACACAATTGACCTCGGTCAAGGATGTCTCCATGGCGGAGTTGGTCAGAGATGTTCCGGCCGGTTCGCCTTTGCGTACGCATGATATTCGGCGTGCGGTTTTGGTGAAAATGGGTCAACAAGTACTCATGACCGTGGGAAATGGGAACGATTTTCAGATCCGTGTGCGGGTCGAGGCCCTGCAGGATGGGCGCATGGGGGACCAGGTCAAGCTGAAAAATGCCGAGTCTGGCAAGTCCCTTTCAGGCTTGGTGATCGGTCCCAATGCGGTCAAAGGCTTGTGATGCAAAAATGTTTATAAATTAACTCAAGTTTTCTCAGGTGCTGTCGATACTGAGGATGTGATAAGTTAACAATGAGTATGTGCCGTGATTTCGGCGCAAGTGCAGAAAGTGAGTTTACCCATGACTGATGGAATTTATAACAACGTAAGACGCCCCGGCGCTGGTAGCGCTGGCACGGCCAACGCCAAGCCCTCCACTGCCAATGTGTCAGATGACTCGTCTCTGGCAGATACAGGTGCGGCGACCAAGAAGCCCAAAGCACAGGTCGACCGAATTGAATTGTCCAATGTGGACAAACTGTTGGCGCAGGAGCCTGCGTTTGACCGCGCCAAGGTGGA
>CANBWK010000206.1 GCA_947373105.1 Comamonadaceae bacterium
GCCATCGGTGTTGCCGTCGATGTTGAATTTGTCGCCTGTTTGGGGGGGCGTGGTGAAGGACACGTGAAGTCCCTGGTAACTCACGCCCAGTTTGTCTGCGTTGGGGTCAAAGTCACGTTCGGCCACGATGGTGTCGGTGGTGATGTCGCGAATACGGTAGTGCGTGTCTGAAGTAAAGCTCAGCTCCAAGGGCTGTGCCCGCAGTGATTGGCGGGGGTCCACGGCTTTGCCGGCATAAGCGGCGGCCACGCTGGCCGAGCCTGCGCCGGTCACGAACACCAGCAGGTCTTCTTTGGTGGTGCCTTTGATGTAAGCGGCCGTGCGGAAACCCAATTGCTTTAAATCTGCCGGCGTCCCACCTGTGCCAAAACCCAGCTCGATGTCGGTGGCGCCGGCTTGGACTTGAATCGCCGTGTCGTTGGTGATGGCGCTGCGGTAGGTTTGTGCCGGTACGCCCAAGGCGTTGCCTGTGGCATTGGTGCCGGCGCTGTCAGTGGCAATCTGGATGCTGTTGTTGTCGGGCCCATTGGCGCTGGACAGGGTCAAATTGCCATCGATATCCAGTGCGGCGGTCACCACAGTTTGGGCTTTGTTGATGGCGTCCACCAAACCTTGCTTGTTGCCAAAACCCGTGCTGGGTTTGAAGATGGTTTGACCATTGATGGCCAGTGGCAGGTCCAGATTAATCTTGCCGGCCAAGAATTTGATCTTGTTGATGTTGGTCGTGGTGGTGGCCGTGGCCAGAGGGCGCAAGAGCGAGGTGGCGCCGTTGATCAGTTGGGTGTTGCTGCTTTGGTTGCTGATGCTCAAGGCGCCGTTGGAGTCCAGACTGGCAATGACGCCATTGGGATCGCCGGGCTTGGTCAAAGTCAGCACCCCTAAATTCAAACTGGCAGTCACGCCTGTTGCTGCCGTGTTGATGGCATCTTTCAATTCCGTCAGCGACGTGAACCCCGGTGAGGGTTTCGAAATGGTGCTGCCAAACAGCGTGAGGGGGTAGCCCAAATTCAATTGATTGGCTGGGATGTTGACGGTCGTGGCATTGACAGAGGCCACGGTGACCAGGGGACGCGTCATGGTGACCGTGCCGCCAAAGATGCCTGCGGGCATGCTGAAGGCATTGGCATTGGTGTTGACGCCACCGGCATTGGAAGCAATGCTGATGTTGCTGCCGTCGTTATTGCGGATGACCAAAGCGCCATCGGTGTCCATGCTGGCAAAGACGCCCACATTCAGGGTGCCATTGATGGCGTTGATCAGAGATTGTTTGTTGTTAAACGGGGCGCCGAGAATATCGTGGTTGTTGATGGCCAAAGTGGCCGCCAAGTAAAGCTTGTTGTCGGGCACGCGAATCTCATTGCTGGCCGTTACCGTGACACCCGTGTTGGCATTTTTGAGCCATTGGGCCACGTCTTTGGCCTGCATTTTGGCGCCTGGTGCGACGGTCAAAGGGCCCAAGCTCACACCGTTAAGCACAAACTCCCCATCGGCAAAACCTGCGCTGTCAGGGTCGATGCGGGCGCTGGTGACGCTGGCGGGCAGGGCTTTGCTGGTGAGTGATTGACCGGCGTCGTTGTAAATGGGTTCTTGTTGCACATCGGCACGCACACCGTAGAACACGGTCATGTCTTTGTAGCCGGTAGCACCCGATTTGTTCAAATAATCGGCGCTCAATTGCGCGCCTGCGGCCATGCCTTTGGTGAGCAACAACGCTGAGGCCTCCAGCGATGTACCCGCTATGGCGGTCCCTAAAATTTGGCGACCATCGCGTGTCATGACCTGCAGTTGCTGGCCAGCTTGCGCATTGTCCAAATAGATGCTCACATCTTGCATGCCGTTGAGCACGGTGGCCACGGCCATGGCGGGACGGGAGGGATCGATGGTGATGGCGCGGCCCGCACTGGGGTTGTCGTTGTTCACCAAAACGTCTTGCAAATTGCTCGGGCCCTCGGGGGCAACGCCAGGCGCGGGCATGTCGTAGCTCAGGCCGACGATGCCGCCACCTGCATTGGTTGAGCTTTGGATGACCCTGAACTGCGCGGCAGCCGAGATTTTCATGGGGTCGTCAAAGGCAACCTTCATGCCGCCCGCAATACTGCTGGCTGCGGGGTCTATCGAAAAAAGAGGGCCGCCAGGTTTGCCGTAGCCGTCAATACCCTGCTCGTGCACTGCGTTGATGGCGTTGGTTAATGCGGTGGCCAAGTTGTCCAGCGCACTGCGGGTGCTGCTGAGCACTTGTTCTTGAAATGACAGCAAGCCAGACAAACTGCCACTGGAGATGTTCGACAAGGTTGCGGGGGTGCCGTACTGGTCGAGGATCAGGTTGGTTTTACCCGGAAACTGCGGATCGCTGGTGGCTGAAAGCAGTTTGCTGCTGTTGCCGCGGACCACCACGTCTTGGTTGATAGAAGACCCCAAACTCACGGTCACCGTGCCGTTGACAGTGAACGATGCGTTCACATGCGCATAGTTCGACAGGTCTTTGAGCAGCTTGTCGCGTTGGTCCAGCAAGTCAGGTGGCTGCGCCGCTTCGGTTTGCACCTTGGTCAATTGTTTGTTGACGTTGGCCAGCGCAGAACAGATGGTGTTCATGTTGCTGACGTTGCTTTGGATGGCTTGGTCCGTCTCGGTTTGGACCATGTCCAATTGCGATGACAGCTCACCAAAGCGCGAAGACAAACCCTGCGCATCACGCACAAAGCTGGAGCGCATCACCGGAGAGGCCGGGTCGGTGGACAAGTCTCTTGCAGAGGTAAAAAACTGGTCTAAGGCTGTTGTTAAACCGGTTGTGGCGCCGCCCATGACGTCAATCACGCGGTTGGCGTAATTGACCATCGGCTCTTGACTGGCCAAGTCCGAATTGCTGTTGCGCAGGTTGGCTTCGGTAAAGGCGTCGTATTGACGCTTGACGCCGCCGACGTTGACGCCGGTGCCCAGAAAAATATTACCAACCTTGCTGACCGGGTTGGCTTCGAGACTGATCTCTTGCCTGGAATAGCCAACCGTCGCCACGTTGGCGATGTTGTTACTCACCGTGCCCAAGGCACGTTGGTAGGCGGCTACGGCATTGCCGGCAACGGCGACGAGATCGGTCATGGTGTGCCCCCGTTAATCGACTTTTTGGGTACCGTGAGCAACATGGCGCCAGCCGGACGGGGCAGGTCGTTCATTAATTTTTTAGCCGCTTGCAAGGGCATGCCCAGTTGCGCGGGGTTCAAGGCCATGCCCTGCTGGGTGCTGGCGTCGCGCGCTTTGAGCACGTCAGCCGTAGCCGGTGGCGTGCTGGCTTGACGCACTTCAAGGCTCTTGACCAGCATGTCGGCCAGGC
The DNA here is from genome assembly GCA_947373105.1 of Comamonadaceae bacterium. GTDB lineage: Bacteria > Pseudomonadota > Gammaproteobacteria > Burkholderiales > Burkholderiaceae_C > Limnohabitans_A. The sequence goes on from CANBWK010000206.1 coordinate 3,329, forward strand.
CCATGCTGTTGCGCTTGGACAGTTGCACCGACACTTCTTTGTCGAACATAGACTCGAATTGGTCAGAGGTGTTGGATTCGATCAGGTCACTTTTAACCACCGAGTCGCGCATGGACTTCATGGTCATTTGCAAAAACAAGGCTTCGAACTGTTGCGCGGTTTGGCGCAGCGCTCCTTTCGAGTCCGAGCGTGCTTGTCCCTTGAGTTGGCCAAGGCCCTCAAAGTCAAGGTACGAGCGGGAAACGGGTTGAGCGTCCATTCGGGTCTTTTTTGTGTGCTTTTAAATGATCACCAACTCGGCGCGCAAGCTGCCGGAGCTTTTGAGGGCTTCTAAAATCGCGATCAACGAAGAAGGTGATGCGCCAACTTGGTTGACTGCGTCGACGATCTGGCGCAAGTCAATGCCGGGCTGGAACAAGAACATCGGCTTGTTGGGCTCAGTGACTTTGACTTCTGCGTTTTGCACGGCAGCGGTTTGTCCATTCGAGAACGGGCCGGGTTGCGAAATTTCGTTGGTCGCCGATATGGCGACCGAGATGGTGCCGTGGCTGACCGCGGCTGCCGTGACTTTGACGTTGCGGCTGATCACCACCGTGCCGGTGCGCGAGTTGATGACCACGCGGGCAGGCGGCTCGCCGGCTTGCACGTCCATGTTCTCGACCATGCTCATGAACGCGACACGTTGGCTGAGGTTGGCGGGGGCTTGCAAGGTGATGGTCACGCCGTCCAGCGCACGGGCGACGTCATCGCCAAATTGTTTGTTGATGGCGTTGACGATCGAGGTGGTGGTGGTGAAGTCGCCTTCACGCACGTTCAGCACGATGCGATCGGCTTTGTCAAAAGGGTTGTCCACCACTTTTTCGACCATTGCGCCAGAAGGTATGCGCGCCGAGGTGGGCACACCCACCGCGACTTTGGAACCTGCGGCTGCGGCGTCAATGCCGGTGGCGGTCAGGGCGCCTTGCGCCAGCGCATAAATTTCACCGTCCACACCGCGCAAACTGGTCAGCACCAGGTTGCCGCCGCGCAGGTTGCTGGCTTTGCCGATGGCGGAGACGTTCACGTCAATTTTTTGGCCGGGCTTGGCAAAGCCCGGCAGCTCGGCGGTGACCATCACGGCGGCGACGTTTTTAATGTCGACCTTGCCGGTGGTGGCGCTGGTCTCAAAGTCCGACAAGGGGCCGTCGAGGTTGACACCCAGTCGGGCCAATAAGCTCTTCATGCTTTGGGCGGTGAAAGACACATCGGCGCCGTCGCCCGTGCCTTGCAAACCCACCACCAAGCCGTAACCGATCAATTGGTTGCTGCGCATGGCAGCGACTTCGGTCAGGTCTTTGACGCGGTCGGCATGGGCAGGCACGCTGGCCAACAGCCAAGTGGCCAAAGTGATCAACCAGAATTTCATGGTGTTCATTTCAAGAAGTTCTTTGCAATAAGCTTAGAAAGGCCACAGCTTCATGAGGGCACTGGTGCCCCAGCCGGCTTTGGCCGTGGAGGCCAGATCGCCCGAGCCACGGTAAGAGATTTGGGCATTGGCCAAGCGGCGCGACTGCACCGTGTTCACCGCCGAGACGTCTTCGGGCCGGATGATGCCGGCGACCTGAATGGTCTCTGCACCTTCGGTCAAAGCCAATTGTTTTTCGCCGCGCAACACCAAGTTGCCATTGGCCATGACGCTGACCACGCTGACCGCCACCGAGCCGGTCAAGCTGGCGTTTTGTCCGGCGGTGCCTGTGCCTTTGCTGGTCACAGTCGAGCCGTCCAGCTTGAGGGCGCCAATCACCGATCCGATGGGGCTGCCCAATTTGGTGGCGGTTTTGGATTGCAAGGTGGGCGTGATCACGTCGTTGGTGGATGAACGGCTCAGGTCAGAGCCCTGCGTGCGTGACGCTTGGGTCGTTTCATTCAACAACACGGTGATGACGTCGCCGACCTGGAAGTTGCGGCCACGGCCAAACCAGCTGTCGCTTTGACGGCTGACATAAATGCCGCCGGTGGGCGCCCGTGAGGTGTCTTTTTCGACCGGAAACACCGGCTCGAAAGAGGGCGAGTGGGTGAGTTTGGTCGGCTCGATCACGGAGCAACCTACCAAGCTCAGCGCAGCCAGCAATGAAAGTATTTTTTTCATGGCCAGGGCTTACATGTTGTTGTTGATGAACTTCAGCATGCCGTCGACCGCAGAGATGGCTTTGGAGTTGATTTCGTAGGCGCGTTGCGTCTCGATCATGTTGACCATTTCTTCGACCACGTTCACGTTGGAGGCCTCTAAGGTGCCTTGCATCAAGGTGCCCGCGCCGGTCACGCCGGGCTGCAAAACTTGGGGCAAGCCGCTGGCGGGTGTGTCTTTGAGCATGTTTTGGCCCATGGACTGCAAGCCACCGGGGTTCACAAAACGGGCAATTTGCAACTGACCCAGCACCTGTTGGCCGCCTGCAGCCAGCTCAATGGACACGGTGCCGTCGCGGCCAAAGGTCACGCTGGAGGCTGTGTTGGGAATGGTCAGGGCAGGTTGCAAGAGCAAGCCACCGGAGGTGACCAACTGGCCGGTATTCGAGAGTTTGAAGTTGCCGTCGCGGGTATACGCCAGGGTGCCGTCGGCTTGTGCAATTTGGAAATAACCGTCACCGGCAATGGCCACATCCAGCGGGTTCTGGGTGTTGACCATGTTGCCTTGGGCGTGCAGTTTTTCGGTGGCGACCACGCGCACACCGGTACCGAGCATCAGGCCGGTAGGGGCTTGGGTGTTGGCACCGGTTTGACCGCCGGCTTGGCGGATGTTTTGGTAGAGCAAGTCTTCAAACACGGCGCGGTCACGCTTGTAGCCGGTGGTGTTGACGTTGGCCAAGTTGTTCGAAATGACGTTCATGCGCGTTTGCTGCGCATCCAGACCCGTCTTCGCTACCCACATTGATGCATCCATTTTGGTGCTCCTGTTATCTTGTCTTTAAGTCGTTAAGACGGTTTCATCATGCTGGCGCCGGCTTCGTCGGCGTCTTTGCTTTGCTTGATGACGTTCACTTGTTGTTCAAAACTGCGGCTTTGTTCCATCAGCTTGACCATCACTTCGAGCGGATTGACGTTGCTGCTTTCCAGTGTTTTGCCGATCAGGCTGGGCAAAGGGTCAGCGGCTACGACGGCAATGTCGGTTCCGGGCGCTTTGCCCACCACTTTGAACAGGCCATCTGGGCGGCGATCCAAAGGCGTTTTACCTGCGTCGCGCATCAAAATGCGGTCAATCAGCACGGGTGCGGCCGGGCCGACCTGCGTGGGGTTGATGGCATACACAGAGCCATCGTCATTGATGCTGACTTTGAAACCCGGGGGAACCGTGATCGGGCCACCGGCCTGGCCCCGTATCAAATGACCTGC
>CANBWK010000207.1 GCA_947373105.1 Comamonadaceae bacterium
CGGCGCACCGCCTGCAACTCCGCCCGGAAGGCGCCCGAGCGCGCCTCCGGCCATTGGGTCAGGATGCGGTTGAAGCGGCGGGTGGGCAGGTGGGCGAGGATCGCCTTGGAGGTCGCGCCCATGGTAAGGGGCATGGGCCGCCCGCGCTCGTAGCTGGAGCGAAAGGTGGCGCCGGGCGCCGTGGCGTCGGCGATGCACATCACGGTATCGTTATAGAGGCGGCAGAGCAGGCCCACGCAGGGCACCCCTGCCTCGGCCACCACCTCCTGCAGAACCTGCGAACCAGCCGTCAGCAGCGGATCGGTCAGGCGCAGCAGGCGGTCGAATTCGATGAAGACCGAGCCCAGCCGGTAGCGCGCCTCGCTGGCCATTTCCAGGAAGTTCTCGCTCACGAGATCGCGCACGGTGCGGTAAACCGTGCTCTGGGGCACGCCCAGCCGCTCGGCCATATCTGGAACGGTCCACTCGCTCTGGCTCTGGGAGAAGAGGCGCAGGACGGCGGTATATCGTGCAAGCCCGGCCATGCCGACTCCGTGGAAAACGCAAACCAGCCTATCCCATTCCAAGAAAATGAGAACCGGGCCATGGAGCCAAACGGGCGAAACAATGCTATCTAACACCCATGACCGGGCCCGCCATGTGGCCCATCACGGGAGGAAGATCATGAATTTCAAGGGTTGGTCCATCATCGCCGCTTGCGTGGCTGGGTTGGTGTCGCAGGCTGCCATGGCGCAGGATCTGCTCAAGCTGGCGGTCCCCCAGCGCGGCAACTGGGACACGGGCATGCCGGATGTCGGCCAGAAGGCGGGCATTTTCGCCAAGCATGGGCTGAAGCTGGAAATCCTCTACACCGCAGGCGCGGGCGAGACGACGCAGGCCGTGATCTCCGGCAGCGTGGACATCGGGCTCGCCACCGGCACCAGCGGCATCCTGGCGGCTTTCTCCAAGGGCGCGCCCGTGCGGCCCTTCTCCAATTCCATGACCGGGGCGGACGACATCTTCTGGTATGTGCCGGAGGCCTCGCCCATCAAGACCCTCAAGGATGCGGCTGGCAAGACCATGGCCTATTCCTCCAACGGTTCCTCCTCGAACCTGGGCGCGCTGGCGCTGATCCGCCAATCCGGCATGGAGATCAAGGCGGTGGCGACAGGCGCCGCGCCCGCCACCTATACACAGGTCATGTCCGGCCAGATCGATATCGGCTGGTCGGCGCCGCCCTATGTGGTGGAGGAGTCCCGCGCGGGCAAGGTGCGCGTCATCGCCCGCGAGAGCGATCTGGAAGCCTTCCGCAACCAGACCGTGCGCATGAACTTCACCAACATGAATGTCCTCACCACCAAGGCCGACCAGCTCAAGCGCTTCATCGCCGCCTATGAGGAGACGCTTGACTGGATGTACGCCGATCCCGCGGGGATCAAGACCTATGCGGAATTTGCGGGGATCACGGAAGATCAGGCGAAATATATCCGCGATACCTATTTCCCCAAGAACAACCTGACCCCGCGCCGCCTCTCCGGCCTCGACAACGCCATGGCGGACGCCCTCGCCATGAAATTCCTCAACGCGCCGCTCACCAAGGAGCAGCTGGATGAGTTCTTGAAGTATTATGTGAAGTAGGGGGCAGTCGGCAGTCGGCAGTCGGCAGTCGGCAGTCGGGTTGTGGATCAGTGACGTCTCGTCAAGACCAATCTCCCCGAATGCCGACTGCCTAATGCCGACTGCCGCATTTACTCAAGGCCCATAGCCCGGCAGCACCCGCACATCCACCACGACCACCTTGCCAGCGTCGAGCTCGCGCAGGGCCTCCTCGAAGATGGCGGTGAGTTCGGTGGCGTCCTTCACCGGGCCAAGGCCGACTGCGCCCTGGCCGCGCGCGATGGTGGCCAGATCCAGTTCGGGGTTGTCCATGCGCTGGCCGATCCACTTGTTCTCCACCGGGCGGTTGCGCATGCGCGCCACGCGCTCCTGATGCAGCTCGTCGTTGTAGAAGGACTGGTTGTTGGCGACCACGATCAGGAGCGGAATGCGGTAATGCACCGCCGTCCAGACGGCCTGGCAGCCCATCATGAAATTGCCATCGCCAAAGATCGAGATCGGCAAGCGACCGCTGTCGCGCAGAGCCAGCGCCGCGCCGATGGACAGGCCCGGGCCGCTGCCGATGCCGCCACCGCCATCGCTGCCGATATAGTCGAGCGGATGGCTGAAGTGCCAGCTGCGGGCGCTCCACGAGAGCGGCACCTGCAGCAGCGAGACATCGCGCCCCTCGACCACATTGCGCAGGGCGTGCGACATCTGGGCGACCGAGATCGGGCCCTTGACGAGCGCGGGCGACAGAAGCTCCGACGCCTGCCCGCCATGGGCCTTCACCGGCTTGCCCTCAAGCGCCCGCACCATTTCCGACACGGCCGGATCGGTCTCGCTGGGAATGAAGACGTCGACCGTGGGCAGGCCCATGTGGTCCATGCTCCAGCCATTGTGCAGCACATGGTCGAGGGAGACCTGAATGACCTTGGCCTTGGTCTCCACATCGCCCAGCGCGGTCTTCATGGTGCCCGCCAGATCGACCCAGTCGAGGCTGAGGATCACATCGGCGTCGCGGATGGCGGCGAGGACCTCGGGCGAGGGGCCGGAGCCAAAGGCGCCCGCATGAAGCGGATGGTCGGTCGGGAAGGACGCGCCCACCTTGGTGTCGGTGATGACGCGGGCGCCCAGCTTCTGCGCGAGCGTGATGCGCTCGGCCCAGGCGCCCTCTTCGCGAGACACGCGGCCGGCCATGATGAGGGGACGCTGCGCCCCCAGCAGGATCTCCACCGCCGCGCGGGCCTGCGCAGGGTCCACATTCTGGGTCACCTTGGGCATGTAGCGGGCGGGATCGATGGGCGGCAAGGGCTCGGAGACGCTCTGCTCCTGCAGCTCCACATCCAGCACCACATAGGTCGGGGCCTTGGGGGCGGTGTTGGAGAGCCAGGCGGCGCGCAGGATGGATTCGCGCGCGGCGCCCACGGAAGCGGGCTGATCGTCCCACTTCACGTAATGGCGGACCATGGAGGCCTGATCGCGGGAGGTGTGGATCCATTCGATCCAGGGGCGGCGCTTCACCGCATCCACGATGCCCGTGGCGCCGATGATGACCATGGGCACCCGGTCGCACCAGGCGTTGAAGATCGCCA